>JAGHBR010000446.1 GCA_021160885.1 Caldisericaceae bacterium | reverse complement strand
CTTCAAAATCAAATTGGCAGGATTGACCGCATCCAAAGCGGCTTTTAGCATGTCTTCGGCGATAATTTTGAATTTTTTCATGGCAGAAAAATTTGCTCCTTAATTTGTTGTGGTTTAAATATAACAAAATTAATAAAATGGTAAAACTTTATGATCAATTATCTCATTTTACTTTTCGGCGTTTTTGTCTCTAGCTGGAGTTCGATTTTAATCCGCTGGATGGGTGATGTGCACCCGCTAATTATCACGTTTTACCGTCTCTTTTTCAGTGTATTGTTGCTGTTACCTTTCTGGCACTTAAAACGTCAACCAGCAAAATTTACTGTGAGTAAAAATAAGTTCTTCTTATTGGGATTGGCCGGTTTCTTTTTGGCCATGCACTTTTTCAGCTGGATTCAGTCGTTACAATGGACCAGCGTAGGAAATTCCATTTTTCTGGAAAGTACGCACCCCATTTTTGCTCTGATTTTGTCTTATTTTTTTCTGAAAGAAAAAGGATCTAAGCTTGTTATTTTGGGAATTATTTTAGCCTTAACAGGAATCTATTTAATTGTTAGCGGTGATGTGTCTAAGCAGCACATTTCCACTCTTGGAGACCTGATGGCCATTTTGTCGGCCTTTTTTCTGGCAGCCTATTTATTAATCGCCCGTTTTTATCGGCATGAAATAAATTTAATCCCTTACCTGGTGCAGGTTTACCTGGCGGCAGCAGTTGTTACGTTTGCCTTTCTGCTGATTTTCAAGCTCAATTTTTGGCAATTAACCGCTAAAAACTGGATTTTATTGTTATTACTTGCGCTGGGGCCAAACCTGATCGGTCATTCGCTTTTGAATTGGGCATCACGAAAAATGCCGGTTTACCTGGTTAATTTAGCCATGCAGGGCGAAGCGGTATTAGCCACACTTTTCGCTGCCTGGCTTTTAAATGAAATTCCGGCTGCTTCCTTTTATCCCGGCGCTTTGCTTATTTTAATTGCTGTAAGTTTTATTTTTTGGGTAAGAAAATAGCGAGGTTATATTGTTTAAATGGTTAAATAGTTAAATGGTTAAATGGGCTTACAAAGGGCAGTGTTCGCCAGGGCAAAAGGTTAAGAGTTAAGAGGTAAGAGGAACTTATAATTAGGAACTGGGAACTTGTTTAGGGGTGTTTTCAGTGTGAAACTGTAGCCCCGCTCTCCAGAGCGGGTGCGAGCGATAGTGAGCAAAAAATCTCGCAAAGGCAGTATTAACGACTCAGAGAGTCGTGTTACAACTTGTACGACCGCTTTCCAAGCGGTCGAGACTAACAGCGAGGTCAAATGAAGTTTGTTTACATAGGATTAACAACTCAGAGAGTCGTGCTACATTTTTAGGGAGGTGGAGATTTCGTATTTCGAAATTCGTGCTTCGAATTTTTTTAACTTCCTTGTCAACCTTTCTTCATGGTCTTGATGTTAAAAAACAGACTATTTAGACACCTAATTTCAATCGCCACTTTTAGTCAGATATTCTTCTGCCATTTGCACTCGTTTTTTGATGGACGGATGCCCGTGGAAAAAGAATTCCACGAAGGGATGTGGTTCCCTGTCGGTTAAATTTTGTTCACTCAGTTTTAAAAGAGCTTTGGCAAAAGCTTCCGGATGACTGCTGTGCTGCAAAGCGTACAAATCAGCCTGTCGTTCGTAATGGCGGCTTAAAGCATTACTTAACGGCGAAACCAGCAATGTGTAAACGGACAGGATTAAAGCGATTAAAGGTAAAGCGGCCCGATCGGCCACACCGTTAAAGCCCATTATGGAAATAATTTTATTATAAAGCAGATTTACCAGATAAAAGCCTACAAAGGTTTGCAGCGTACCAAAAGCCATCAATTTGTACAGATGCTTGTGCACAAAATGACCAACCTCGTGAGCAAAGACCGATTCAATTTCATCAGCAGAAAAATTTTCCAACAAGGTGTCGCCAATAATGATGCGGCGCGACTTGCCCAGCCCGGTAAAAGCGGCATTGGCTTTTTTGGTTTCTTTACTCATGTTAAAACGGTAAATGCCCTGTAGATCAAAACCTCCGATCTCTGCCAAGCGTTGCATGCGCTGCAAAAGTTGTTCGTCTTGCAAAGGTTCAAATTTGTAAAACAGCGGGAAAATCAATTGTGGGGCAAGGCGACCCAACAAAACGGAAAATAAAAAGACTACCACGCTCAGCCAGAACCACCAGCTTTGCGGGAAATTCAATAACAGAAAATAAAAGGACAGCAACAAAGGGATGCCAATCACAATACCAACCATTGCAGCTTTTAATTGTTCCTTGCACCATTCCCAAAAACTTTGATTGGAAAGTTGAAATCGATGCTCTAAAATATAGCCGCTGTAAAAACTGAAAGGCAAACTGAACAACGAAAGCCCGGCGCACGTAAGACCAACAAACAGCAAAAATTGCAGGTAAGGATTTTCAACAATCCCTTTGACCCAATTGCGCAATTCGACCGAATAGCCGCCAATCAGAAAAAACAGAATTAACAGAAAACTAAGCAGCGATTCACTAATGCTAATAATTAATTTAATGTGTTCGTAACGTTTGGCCTGTTCTTCTTTCATTTTCCATTCCCAATTTCGTGAAAGACGAATTTGCAAAAAAATTTTTTATTTTCAAAACCAAAGAAGAACAGAACGCTGTACGTTAACTGGCTTGTTCAAATTATTTGGTTCTTTTTAGTTTTGAGTGGGTATATAAAATATGATTATATTCTTCCGAGGTTACAATCCAAATTAAGGAGGAGTATAATCATGTCCATGAT
>JAGHBR010000428.1 GCA_021160885.1 Caldisericaceae bacterium | reverse complement strand
GTGCATTGGTTTGAAATAAAGCTAAATCCCTTTCAAAATTTAAAACTCAAAATCTTACATTTTTCAGTAATTCTCAGTGCATTCTCCGTGAACTTTGTGGTTAATTATTAAATTACCCCTTTTTCCATTCCTTTTTTAAGAGCCCAAAATGCAAGATATCATAATATTTTCCATCTTTGAATTTTGCCTCTCGTAATTTTCCTTCCAGTTCAAACCCGAGCTTAGTAAATAAGTTCCGAGCGGCCTGGTTAAATTCGTAAATTTCTGCTTCCAGACGATGAAAGTTCAATTGTTCAAATGAAAATTTGATTAATTTCTGCAAAGCCTGTAACGCCAACCCCCGCCCGCGAAATTCAGGTAACATCCAGATAGTAATTTCTGCTTTACGATTGAACCAACGGATGTTGACCAATTCAACGCCACCGGCTATTTTATTTTCGGCTTCAATGGTAAACGACATTTTATCGGGCATGTTGGCCGGATACCAATTTCGCTCACTCAAATTTTGCCAATCCGGCAATAGCTTCTTTAAACTTTTGATCTTCTCTTCTTCTTCAATCAGTACCAACTTTAAGCGCTCTGCTCTTAACTCCATTCTTCTGAGCTCCTTAAAGAAAAAAAAGGCATCCAATTCAATACACGATAAAGAACAGGCGCTGTAAAGATGACAAAAGCGGCAAATGCTGCGCCACCAATTACATCAATCACATAATGATAGCGTAAATAGACCGTTGAAAAGATTAAACTGGTACCGATCAGTAGAAGAATATAGAAATATTTTTTGTGATATTTGGCTGCAAAAAACATGGTCAATAATGTAATTTCTGTATGGCCACTGGGAAAGGCATCCCGTTGGATGTTTTCCAATGTATTTAGCAAATGTTGTAAGCGCTCAGCGAAACCCAAGCCATGTAAAGGAAAATTTTGTAAATAGTCCAACGTAAAACGAGGCCCGATGGCCGGCACTAAAAAATAGCCTAGATAAGAGACGTAGAATCCATAAACAATAATGAAAGCAAAATAATCGAATTCTTCCATCCTATTTTGCCGATAAAGTAAAATGGCCAAAATTAAAGGTAAAAAGTAAAAACTGGTGTACACTAATTGCAAATATTCTGTTAATACCGGATGATGTAATTTTTCCAGCCAGACGGTAGGATGAACGCCAAAAATGGCCTGGTCAATTTGGATTAAAATATAATCCAGGTCATGCGGCCGAACATTATGGACAATAAAATGTAGTTCTGAAAAATTGAATAAAATTATTGGTATTAAATTCCAGATTCGTAACCAATTAAAAATTTTTCCATCTCCCATGCTGGGCAACATTATTAAAAAACCGATAATCGCCAGATGGATTAAAATAAACACCAAGCCATATTGAACTTTTGGATAATTAAAGATAATAATGGTTAGAATGATCAGTTGATAAACAATTGTTGCTTTATCTGCAGCCCGCAATTTACCTTCGTAGTATCGTAAAGCTTCCACTAAAAATGCACTCCTGTTACCAATTTGCTCTGAACAACGTAATATTACGAATTACAGTGGAATATTTCCATGTTTTTTTGCCGGATTGGAATCGACTTTATTTTGTAGCATGTGCAGCGCCTGAATAATCCTTAAGCGCGTGAATCTTGGTTCAATCACCTCATCAATGTAGCCCAGTTCTGCCGCCATAAAGGGATTGGCAAATTTTTCACGGTATTCTTTTTCCTTCTGGGCCAAAACGGCTTCAGGATCTTCCGCGTTGTTAATTTTTTTTCTAAAGATGATTTCTGCCGCGCCTTTAGGTCCCATCACGGCAATTTCGGCGCTGGGCCAGGCTAAATTCACATCGCCACGAATATGTTTGGAACTCATCACATCGTAAGCTCCTCCATAGGCTTTACGAACAATAATGGTAATTTTGGGCACGGTTGCTTCAGAAAAAGCGTACAGCAGTTTGGCGCCGTGTTTTATGATGCCGCCCCACTCCTGATTGGTGCCAGGCAAAAAACCGGGCACATCTTCAAATGTAATGATAGGAATATTAAACGCATCGCAAAAACGTACAAAACGCGCCCCTTTTACAGAAGCGTCTATGTCCAACACACCGGCCAAATGCTCCGGTTGATTGGCAACAATGCCCACCGGATAGCCATCAAAACGAGCAAATCCGACAATGAGGTTTTTAGCGTAATCGGCATGGATTTCAAAAAAGCTGTCTTTATCAATAATTGTTTGAATAATTTGATGCATGTCGTATGGCTGATTTGGATTTTCAGGGATGAAATCATCTAACTGCTCATCAATGCGGTTGGGATCATCCTGACTTTTGATTTTAGGTGGATCTTCCAGATAATTGGAAGGCAGGTAGGCAATTAATTTGCGAATCATTTTCAGACATTCCACATCATTGTCACAGGTTACATGGTTCACGCCACTTTTGGTAGCATGCGTTTCGGCGCCACCTAAATCTTCGTAAGTAACTTCTTCGTGCGTAACGGTTTTGACAACGTTAGGGCCGGTTACAAACATGTAGCTGCTGTGTTTAACCATGAAGATGAAATCGGTAATGGCTGGCGAGTAAACGGCCCCGCCGGCACAAGGCCCCATGATGGCGGAAATTTGCGGTACAACACCCGAAGCCAGCGTGTTGCGTAAAAAGATTTCGGCGTAACCGCCTAAACTACGCACGCCTTCCTGAATGCGCGCCCCACCAGAGTCGTTCATACCGATGATCGGCGCTCCAACTTTTAGAGCCTGATCCATGATTTTAGTGATTTTCTGAGCGTACGTTTCGGAAAGGCTACCGCCAAAAACGGTGAAATCCTGAGAAAAGACAAAAACCAGTCGGCCATCAATGTAGCCGTAGCCGGTTACCACACCATCGCCCGGAATGCGCTGTTTGTCCAGACCAAAATCGGTTGTACGATGTTTCACCAGCATGTCCATTTCCACAAAGCTGCCTTCGTCCAACAGCAGTTTAATG
>JAGHBR010000204.1 GCA_021160885.1 Caldisericaceae bacterium | reverse complement strand
TTCTACACCCTTTCGCACATTATTCAACAATAACCTGAGATAAAAACGTGATTCTTTTTTAACTAATCTTTAAACCATTCGTTATTATTTTATGATTCTATTGGTCTAAGTTGCAATCAACTCATTAATAAGGAGGACATTATGTCTCAATTATCTATTTTTAGAGGAGCTATTGCTTCCAGCTTCACGGCTTTAATGCTTATTTCTTGCCAGACCAGCGATCTGGGAACCAGTTCGCCTACTCAGGAACCTTTGAGTAATGTACAAAAATCCGCAACAAATCCAAAGGCGGTTCAGGGGTTAACCTATGGCCCCATCGTCAATATTGACGGTGAAGATTATTATCTGGCTGGTGTACCAGATGGTATGAACGGAGCTACCGATATTCCCGGGCATTATTGGAGACGAACTGGAGACAATGCTTTAATTGGCAAGCATTTTAATACCGGACCTTTTGGTAAGGCAAAATGGTGGAATTCAAGCGTACCAGATGGAGCTCTGCTCTACATTGTGAATGGTGGGATTGCTGAATGGAGTATGAAGATTTCTAAAGAAAAAGCTAAAATGGGCTTTGTACACTACCATGAATTTGTGCGCGTCTCTGATGGGAAATTACATCCTACAAAGGTACTCTGGCTTCAGCACATCGCTGTTCGGCACTTTTATCTGGATGGTGGCCCTCATCCAGAGCTCACACATTTTGTGCGTCCAGGGATTGACACCGATTTTATTCCCAATGGCATGACGCCTTATCAACCGGAATAAATATTAAAGATGGGATAGATTACTTCTGCCCCATCTTGTATTTTAACCGGTAGTCAAATTCCGTTACGCGGCTCCCGATTTCATGATTCCTATTTAATCCTTCAATGGAATACTCATTTTAACATTAAACAGCATCCTGATTCTCTTTCCCGGTGCGTATTTTAACAGCTTTTTCCACGGGCATCACATAAATCATACCATCACCAGGCATACCTGTAAAAGCCGCATTGCGGATGGTCTCAACCACTTTATCAGCGTCAATGGCCCTACAAACCACTTCAATTTTAACGACCTGAGAAAATTTTCTTACGATCTCTACCGAATATTGTGCAATTTGAGGATCAATTAAATGGCTACCTACGCCCATTACATCAATTAGCGTAATGTCAGCCACTCCCAATTGATTTAACGCTTCCATTACATCTTCTGCCTTGGCGCTTCGAATAAAGGCTTTAACCTCTTTCATGATTCCACTCCTTTATCTTATTTCCCAATCTGGGATTTTTCCCCATCATTTTAAACATCCTTTGCTTCTGAATTATTTTCTTCATCCTTCTCAAATTGAGCAGCCAATTTTTTAACTTCTCTGGCCTTCCACAAATAGTAAATAGCCGGAATAACAATCAGCGTAAGTAATGTAGAAGTAACCAGACCGCCTATCATGGGAGCAGCAATTCGTTTCATTGTTTGTGAACCTGTACCTGTACCCCACAAAATGGGCATCAAGCCAATCATAGTTGTGGACACCGTCATTAGTTTGGGACGCACTCTATCTACAGCCCCTTCTATTACGATCTGTTTTAAATCAGCAAAATTTCTAATGCGACCTTTATTCTTCCATTCTTTGAACACATTATCCAGATACACTAACATGACCACGCCGGTTTCGGCGGCCAGGCCAGCCAGGGCAATAAATCCTACTCCTACGGCTACACTAAAATTGTAATCAAGTAAATACAGGAACCAGATACCACCAATCAAAGCAAAGGGCAAGGTAAACATGATCAATAAACTTTCGGTCATATTCTTAAAATTGAAGTAGAGCAACAGGAAAATAATAATCAAAGTAATCGGTACGACCACTTGCAATCGTTTTTGCGCTCGTTCCATGTACTCATATTGCCCAGACCAGACCACACTGTAGCCTTCCGGAAAATCAACTTTGTCGAACACAGCCTTGCGTGCGTTTTTAACATAAGTACCAACATCAATATCACGAATATCCACATAGAGCCAGGCTGTTCTGCGGGCATTTTCACTTTTGATGACAGGCGGACCTTTTGTAATTTCCATATCTGCCAGATATTCTAAGGGAATCTGGGCTCCTGCCGGGGTGGGTACTAAAACACGCTTTAAAGCGCTTAAATTATCGCGTAATTCACGACTGTAGCGAACATTGACCGGGTAACGTTCCAGCCCTTCTACGGTGTAAGTTACATTCATGCCCCCAATGGCAGATTTAATGACATCCTGCACATCACCGACGGTTAAACCGTAGCGAGCAGCCTCTTTTCTTTTGATTTTAAAATCCAGATAATTGCCTCCCACCGTTTTGTCCGGAAAAACACTCAATGTACCTTTAACTTCTTTAAGAACATTGGCAATGCGTTCTCCTAAATCGGATAAAGTTTGCAGATCCGGGCCCATAATTTTTACACCAACGGGGGTTTTTATTCCCGTGGAAAGCATATCAATACGTGTTTTAATGGGCATGGTCCAGGCATTGGTTAACCCGGGAAACTGGATGGCAGCGTCTAATTCCTTGATTAGCTTCTCCATGGTCATGCCTGGTCGCCATTGATCCTTTGGTTTTAACATGATGGTTGTTTCGATCATGGAAAGCGGTGCCGGATCCGTGGCTGTTTCGGCTCGACCGATTTTACCAAAAACATGATGCACTTCTGGAAAACTTTTTATGATCTTATCCGTTTGCTGTAAAATTTCCCGCGCTTTGGTAATACTAATACCAGGATCAGTGGTTGGCATGTACAACAAATCGCCTTCGTTCAAGGGTGGCATGAATTCGGAACCAATGCGTTGCAAAGGCCAGACGGTTACCAGAAGTAACACCACAGCAATGCCAATGGTCGCCCAGCGAAAGCGAAGCACTAAATTAATAACGGGTCGGTAAACAGCAATTAAAAATCGGCTAATGGGATTTTGTTTTTCTGAACGAATTTTTCCCCTGACAAAAAAGCCCATCAGAACCGGTGTAATAGTGATGGCAATTAAAGCCGAGGCAGCCATGGCGTAAGTTTTCGTAAAAGCCAGGGGCTTAAACAAACGCCCTTCTTGCGCCTGTAATGAAAACACGGGCAGAAAAGAAAGGGTAACAATTAGCAAAGAATAGAAAAGGGCCGGCCCCACTTCTTTTGATGCTGAAATGATGATTTGCCAGTGTTCCTTCTTTCCACGATCTCTTTCCATGTGTTTGTGGGCGTTTTCAATCATCACAATGGCCGCATCGACCATGGCACCAATGGCAATGGCAATTCCACCGAGAGACATGATGTTAGCATTAATTCCCTGAAAATACATGATCAAAAAGGAAATCAGAATTCCCATGGGTAAAGTAAAGACTGCCACAAAAGCACTCCGGAAGTGCAGCAGAAAAATAATCGAGATTAGAGCAACCACGATCAATTCTTCGGCCAATTTCTCGCGTAGATTGTCAATCGCTCTTAAAATTAACCCCGAACGATCGTAAGCGGACTTGATTTTCACTCCTTCGGGCAAACCTTTTTCCAGTTCTTTTAATTTTTCTTTAACCTGTTCTATGGTTTTTAAGGCATTTTCTCCCCAGCGCATGACCACAATACCGCCAACCACTTCGCCTTCACCGTTCCATTCAGCTACCCCGCGACGCAATTCCGGGCCAATGGTCACATGCGCCACATTTTTAATCAGGATGGGCGTTCCGTTCTGATCAACGCCCAGTGGAATATTCTCCAGGTCTTCTTTAGATTTAATGTAGCCCAATCCACGGACCATGAATTCCGTTTCGCCCATTTCCACCAGGCGACCACCGACATCGTTATTGCTCCTCTTAATGGCTATTTTCACTTTGTTTAATGGAATGTTGTAAGCCAGTAATTTATTGGGATCCACTTCCACCTGGTATTGTTTGACATAGCCGCCAATACTGGCCACTTCAGCTACGCCAGGCACACTGGTCAATTCGTAGCGTAAATACCAATCCTGAATGGAGCGTAACTGTTGCAGATCGTATTTATCTCCTCCATCCAGCACATATTCATAAACCCAACCCACACCAGTAGCATCCGGGCCCAACTGTGGAGTTACCCCCTGCGGCAGGCGGTTAGAAACATAATTTAAGTATTCCAGCACCCGCGACCGGGCCCAGTAAAGGTCTGTGCCGTCTTCAAAGATGATGTAAACAAAGGACAAGCCAAAAAAGGAATAGCCGCGTACCACCTTGGCATAAGGCACCGATAGCATGGCACTGGTTAGTGGATAGGTCACCTGGTCTTCCACCACCTGCGGCGCCTGTCCTGGATATTCTGTAAAAATGATTACCTGTACATCACTCAAATCCGGTATGGCGTCTACTGGAGTGTTAAACATGGCGTAAATTCCGGCAAAGGCAATAACAATCGTAAAAATAATGACCAGAAAGCGATTATTGACCGATGCTTCTATGATTTTTTCTAACACGAGACAGCTCCTTTTGGATTGTTATTAGTTGAATGGTTGAATCATTTTTCCGCTCATTTGCCTTTTCGCGTTTCAGCCAGCATTTTCTGGATGGCTTCCTGCAGGCGGCTTTCGCTGTCAAACAGAAACTGAGCCGAAGTCACAATCTCTTCACCTTCCAACAAACCGGCAATGATGCGCAATTCGCCCTGCTCGTTTTCTTCACCTATTTTCACATTCCGTGGTTCAAAACGTCCTTCGCCACGGGCAATAAACACTACATTGCGTTTGCCTGAGCGAATGACGGCCTCCGTGGGCACTACCAGCGCATCTTTAATCGGATCGGTTTTAATAATCACATTGGCGTACATGCCTGGCTTTAATTCATAATCATGATTGGGAAATTCTAAACGCACGCTAACATCGCGTGCTTTTTTGTTTAAATAGGGGTAAATGTAAGTTATCTTGCCTTCAAAGGTTTTGCCTGGTAAATAACTGAGCTCAATTTGAGCTTCAGCGCCAATCTTAATCCAAGGCAGTTCAGTATCGTAAATGCTGGCCTGAATCCAGACATTGGAAAGATCGGCCAGTCTGAATAAATCCTGTCCGGCTTTCACTTTGCTGCCTTCAACGACATTTTTGTGAATCACAAAGCCGGTAAAGGGCGCATAAAGCGTCACCGTTTTTTGTGCTTGCCCGCCTTGTGTTAAACGATCAATTTCCTGCTGTGGGATATCCCAGTATTGCAAGCGTTTGATTGAACCCTTTAACAGTTCTTCAGCGCTTTGGCGCACTTCCGAAATATTTGAATTTTTAACCGCCTGTAAATTCTTTAAAGCTAATAAATATTCTTCCTGGGTGGTCACCAGTTCCGGCGAATAAATAGCCAGCAAAGGTTGGCCTTTTTTGACCAACTTACCTGTGTAATCGACGTACAATTTTTCTACCCAACCGGAGATTTTATTATTAATGGTAAACAGACGTGTTTCATCATATTCAATATAACCAACAGTACGGACTACATGATAAAAATCTTTTTTGATGACTTTTTTCGTACGAACGCCCATGTTTTGTACCGTAACAGGATCAATGGTAATGGTACCACCAGCGCCTAATTCCGCTTCTCCTTCATAAACAGGTATTAAATCCATGCCCATTTTAGATTTACCCGGTCGATCGTAGATTTCAGTAGGATCCATGGGAGCTCGCCAGTACAAAATTTTTCCTTTGCCTTTTTCAGATTTACTCGTTTTCTCTCCAGAAGTCGTTGTTTTTAAAGGAACCAGATTCATGCCACATTTCGGACACTGTCCGGGCTCCTCTAAAATGACTTCCGGGTGCATGCCACAGGTCCAGAGTTGGGTTTCGCCTCCTTCGGTCGTTTGCACTTCATGATCATGGCCTTCGTGTTGCATGGAAGTTTGAGCTGTGTTTTTGACCGGTACCAGTTCCATACCACATTTTGGACATTCACCAGGTTCTTCTGTAATTACATCCGGATGCATGGGGCAAGTGTAAAGTTGTTTTATCTCTGTCTGTTCCTTGGCAGTATTCTTTTCATCTTTACTGCAACTATTTAGTACACCTGCTAAAGAAGCAAGTAAAATCAAACCTAAAAAGCCTATAAGAATTCGTGGCTTCATTCTTTTCTCCTCATTTTATTTTATGATTTGTTTGCCGCTTAAATATTCAATTTTAGCCAATTGTTGATAGTATTCACTGATGAGCGAATAAAATAACCGTTCATATTTGAACAGTACCATCAGGTTGTTAAGCAGAGTTAAAAAATCGACTTTGTCGTTTTGATAGCCGGCTATGGCCGAGTTCAGCGCCTGACTGCCCTGGGGAATTATGGTTGATTTGTAAAGTTCAATCAATTCAGCTTTTTTATTGGCGCGCTGATATGCATCCTGTAAAGCAGACAATAATTGATTTTTAACATCAATCAGCTGCTGACTGGTTTGCTCTTTCTGAAAGCGACTGGCCTGTAGTTCGTTTTTCTGTTTTTTCCAGAAATAGAGTGGAATTTTTAGGCCTATCATCGCCGAAAAATAGTCAATGCCGCCCATGCCAGATTGTAATACGTCTCGTTGTGTGTAGGCCACGGTGACATTAAAGTCCGGTAAAAAATTCTTTTTGGCTAGATGGATTTTTACATTGCTTTGCGCAATACTTTTTTGCCAGGCTAACAGAATGGGATTTTCCTTGAGAAGCCAGAATTGTAACGTGTCCAACTCCACCGTTAGCGGTTTAAACTCCCAGATGAATGTTTTAGCAAGATTTTGATTAGGCGGTTGGTTGAGGACGGCGTTTAATTGTGTGGTAAGCGCTTCCCGTTTTTCTTTTAAAGATATCAGTTGATCGAAAAAACGAGCGTATTCCACCTGGGCTTTTAAAACATCTTGCTGGAGGCCACGACCGACCGTGTAACGTGTTTGGGCAATCTGGATGAAATTTTTTAACACGATTTGATTTTTTTCCGTTACTTCGATGGCCCGGTCCAGATCAAAAATTTTAAAGTAAAGCGTTTTGACCTGATAAATGATTTCCAACTCCGTTTCCTTTTGCATGTCCAGTGTTTTGTCTGCCTGTAACCGGGCAATGGTCTCTTTAAGTCCCAGCTTGCCGGGAAAAGGTACAGCCTGATTAAAAGTAATTTGTTTCCCTGTCATCGGCTCCTGATCAAGAGCGAAGGAATTGACCGGCAAATTCATCAGGCCAAAGCCAACCGTGGGATCCGGCAGGGCGCCGCTGGATTCAACCAAAGCGCGCGCCGCTTTTGACTGATGCCCACGCGCTTTGAGGGCCGGGTTGTTCTTAAGGGCCTGATCTATCAGGACCTGCAGTTGCTGGTGTTGAGCAAAGGTAAATGAGAGCAGAACTAATAAAATCATAATGAATCTCATTTTAATCCTTTCTGTTTATTCGAGTTCGTTTTTTTGATTAAGACATAAATTCCGGCGGTTACCATGAGCAGACTGCCCCACCAGAAAAAGCTGAAGTGCCGGACATAGTAGTGTACCATATGTTCCCCAGGATGGGCGCCGGGCAACGAATTCCAGGGCATCAGCCAGCGATGAAAAAGACAGGTAAAAGAGCCACCAACGGGCAGGGGAAAAAAGAAAATACCCCCGAGCAAACCAAACGCTACAATTACCAGCCATAAAATTTTTTTGTTCATAATGAACACACTCCTTGATAAGTTCTCCCTTTTAAAGGCCAAAACCATGCCATGATTTTTAAGTAGGCACTAACCAATTATTTTTATTATTGTTAAAAGCATTGAATATTTTTTGAATTTAGAGGCAATGGGGATATTTGTAGGTTATTCTACAATAAGGTGTAGAATAACCTACAATCTTGTTTTTTTTTTGTACAGGCAACACATATGGTAAGAGTGCGGTATGTGTCGAACTACTCCGTTGCCGATGCATTTTTGGAAGAAGCACACGTCACCCTTGCGAATCTTACCATCATTTCATTTTTTTTCGAAACAATCTCCAACCGAAGCTTTTTCAAAATTTGAATTTAACTCTGATTTTTTCCATTGGCCTGCGTTTTGAGTACTACAGCACCTTAATCAGATAAAATCCCACAGGCCTCCCCTAATTATCTTAACATTGAAAAAACAATTGCTTACTGTTTTTTGTCAGAATATTGATTTTTCCTGTCCCGCTTATTTCTACCATTCATCTAATAAAAATAGATTTAAAACACAAAATGGGGGTAAAACATTTAGAAAGAGGGATGCCCTTGATTGCCAGATAATTTAATTTCCGCTCCAACCTTCTTACCTTTTTAGTAAAGGATTTCTTCTCCTTTTCTGGTTTTTAGCTGGAAGCATTTAATACTTTTGTAAGATTTAATTGTAAAAGTATCCGGTTAAGCCAAACACCATGAAGAACTTGCAAAACAAACAACAGGTTTATTTGCAAACTACCATCAGTCCAACTGAATTGGATCCACATATCATTGACGAAACCGCACGGGGTGTGGCTTTAGCTTTATTTTACAAAAATAAAAAATTCATCTGCCAGCCCCTGTTTACGCCGCCCATTTTAGGCTAAGTCAATGTGGTGCAAGGTCTGGAAAAGGATGCCGATGTCTTTTTCCATTCCATTGAATGGATTGCTCCAAACCTGCTGCATTTACGCACACGAGGCAAAGAGAAAAAAGTTCGTGAAATGTGCCGCGACAAGAACCTGTTCCGGCTGTTAAAGGGCATTGCCAATACCTTACGTAATGGTGTTCGCGCACGCCGTTACATCGAAACGACTTCCAGAATGGAAGACTGGAATTGCATTGTCTCGCTGGACACCGAAAAATACAATATTTTGAACAATGTCGAATTTGAAGGGTAAAAAATACGAATACACAATCTGATTATTTTGGGCGACCGTATGGTTGGTTTAACATCTGACCAACGTGTGGTTCAGGGACAGTTGACACCAACCTTACTGGAAAAAGACGATATTACCGTTTCGGTTCAGGCCATGGAATACATTAACAAATTAGGTAAAATTGAACTACTGAGTAAAGTCCCGAACTCTGAAGACACCTTTCCGGCAACCATCGGTAACATGATTTACCAGTTCGGCATCTGGGGCGATATGCGCAATGTCCATCCGCTTACTGAAGACGTAAAACATATTAAATCGGTTAGCTTCAACCACACACGCCATTTTAGCTACCGACAAAGGTCTGTTCGAAATGGATGTTCAGGAGATGCAGAACATGATTCAACCGATTGGTTTGCCACGCCAGATTGTCAATCCGCACCTGAAACAGGACTTCCGGCTGGCCCTGTATGTGGAAGATCATTATCTTTTAGGCAATAATCCTCCGGTGGGCATTTTTGCCAAGACGGAAAACGATGAGGTCATGGTCTTCTAAAAATACATTAAGGGCGCCAAACAGGCGCCCTTTAATTCTTCCCCAAAAAAAGACAATAATTTCCCGTCTAAAACATTTAATGCTTGTCTTACTTTTCCATCAATTTTTTAATACCATTTTGCTGAAAGGCCTTTGTCCGCCAGTATTTGTACAAAGCTCTTTTCTTTAAAAGTTGTTGCTGTTCCTGAGCGTTTAGCAAACGACTGTTCGGTAAAACAGGTTCTGCAGGCATTGTAATTTGCTGTGCAACCGAGTCTGAAGGATTTTGCCGGATGCCCAGCCCCACGGCTTTAGCATTCAAATGGCAGCTTTCACAATTGCGTCCCCTACGGCCAATAGTGTGCGGAACGTAAGCATCCCAATTCCAGCCAATTTTTCCATCCTTTCTTACTGGTTTTTGAGAATCCAGCCAGACCTGATCCAAAGAATCAACAAAGGTGATAAAATACTGATACAACGGACGCAGCACGCTGATTCGGCCCTGCGTATCACGCCCCAATATTGGGTCTTCCCAGCGTCTAAAAGTCCAGGCCTGGTACCAGATGCCAAGCATTTTTTGTCCAGAAAGTTTATTAGAAGAAAAGGCAGGATTTCTCAACTCTTCAGGTTTAGATAATTCCTCCAGTAAAAGATGCGTCACTTCCCCATCGCCCTGCCACAGGTAATCCTGCCACATTTCGTAATTGGACGATTGATCCAGGAAAAGATGCAAACCATAGTCTTGAAACACCCACTGAGCATGGCAGGCTGAACAACGGATTTTTTGATGAAATGACTGATGAGCGACAGAGGCTGAATTAAAGACAGGGCCTTTGGCAGCATTTGGAGATGGCTTTTCATTAAATCCACCATGGCAATCCTGGCAACGAACGGATGGTTGTTCGCCTTCAAAACGCGGCCTCCTGGCGTGTTCCACATGTTCCTGGTGACAATCCACGCATTGCAAGCCAGCCTGCTGATGCACGTCTTTTACCAGATGGTGCTGAAAGGCGCCAAACCAGGGACGACTACCAAATGGCTGTTGGTACTGATAGTAGTAATCGCGTTCAAAAAAGCCATGGTAGTCAGCCCCCACGCGATTGCCACTGTGACAGGACAAACAAACCGTGTCAGCTATTTTTTTTTGAAAGCGATGCCCATGTAGCGGCTTCCCCGTCTTCTGGTCTAATTCCACATGGCAACTTGCGCAACCAGCCGCATGACGTCGACCGGCCACATCCCCTCGCCGATCAGCCGCGAAATGACAGCTTAAACACTTACCCGCCAGCAAATGGTCAACCACTCCGGCCGTGGAAGGAGACTTGACTCCCTTTACATGCTTCAATTTCTGCCAGGCATCAGGCTGTGTTTGAAACAGTTGATCATTTTTACCGAATAAAAAACGCGTTTGATCAATAACGCCCATACTGGTGTAATGCAGTGATTTTCTAAAACGATTGATTACCTCTGCATGGCAAGCCTGACATTTTTCAGCCCACCATTCCGGCTGCGAAGAATTGGCAATCCCTACCGGATGGTCAGTGCTGCTTGTAACATTATTTGCCTTTGTAGAAATGTGACACTGCTGGCAGGTTAATTCACAGTTGCTTTGTACCTGCTGATGACAGGACTGGCAGGTCTGATCAGCACTGCGCAAAACGCCAACTGCCAAAAAAGTCAAGCAAATCATTAAAAACCACTTCATGGGTGAGGCTCCTTTAACTGCTGGCAGGGCAGGTCTGGCTCACGGACAAAGCGTTGTAAGCTTTGGCTAAAATTCTGGTAAATGGCATCCGAACTTTGATCGTGGCAGGTAAGGCAATAAGCCACACGAACGATTTTTTCGATTTCCTGCCCCGAAAAGGGGCGCGCCTTAAAACGTGACATGGTTTGTGTTGGCTGACCATCCAGGGTCACCATCTGTTCAAGAGGAAAAGTACTTAAATGTGCCGCCCTGGCATCGTAAAGAGAGACCGTTCTAAGTTCACCATCTTCCAGAGTCAAATGACCTTTACCCAGCCCCAGACGCTTGGCTGAAAGGTGGCAGTCTTCACACAACGGCGTTTTCAGGCGGGTGGAATGCGGGTCAAACGCGGCCATGGTCAAATATTCAGCCTGTTTTTGTATCTGTCCCTGATCATCCAGCACAGTTAAAAACACCTGGCAACCCGGCGCAAAGGGCATGATTTTTCCACGTTGGTCGACCCCCAAAGTAGGTTCTTCAAAACGTAAATAGGAACGCCCTTCGCTCCAGTGTCCCTTGGTTTCTTTTTGAGAAATTTTGTCTAACTGCTTGCGGCGCGGATCATACAAATCATGGCATCCATAACACTGCGGCGTGTAAGCGGAATGGCAACTCTGGCAGCTTAGTCGGTCGTGACCTGGTAATTGACAATCGATCTGTCTGGTATTCTGGCTGATTTTCAGGATATTACCATCTAATTTGCGGCGCAGGTAAACCTGATTGTTCTTCTGAAAAACATTACTCAAAAAGATGGAAGGTTGCACCTCAGCCAGCAGCGAGTCACACGGAACGCTGAGCACAGGGTTGCTCTGAATGACTTTCCAGACCAGATTTTCCCGGTTTGGCCTGGCAAACTGCGCCTGATGGCAGGTTTGGCAACGCACGTGTACCTGTTCTTCCAGATGGGCATGGCGCCGGCCGTCTCCCATCACATCCTCAGCATCATGACAATCAATACAAACCATACCGGCTTCAAAATGGACATCGGAAGTGATGTGATAGTAACAGCGATTACCGGACAACGTCTGGTCAGAAAAATAGCCCTGTTTAAAAGGTGTTCCGTAACCTTCAGATTCAAATTTCCCCTGATAAGTGAGGACTGTTCGGTCGGAACGATTGTGGCACTTTTCGCAGACGTTAATTTCCATTTGCACCGTTAGAGTTGGATGCCTGGTAGAATCTTCGCGCACCAGATGGCAATCATTACAGCCCCCTCCCCGCTGACCGAACTCACCAGGCAAATCACCAGTGGGCTTGTTCACATGGCATCCGGCACACATTTTACGCACGTGTGATGAAGCCAGCGAGGTATCAGGCACTTCGGCAATGTTAATGGTTGAATCATTCGGACTACCACGCTCCTGCCACTGAAACAGCGTGGAGGCCACCAACCCTGCGTTGCTGGTCATTATCGATTTACGAACACGCTCTGCCCATTCAACATGGCAGTCGGTTTGTCCACAGGTTTTTTGTACCCAGTGCAAATTGGACGGATTTTTGACCATTCCCTGATGCGCGATCTTTTGATCCGCTACCAGCGGGTTGCCCAGATGACATTTTGCGCAACCCAAAACCGCATTGGGATGCGAGGCGCTCATGTCATGCTCATCTGTGTGGCAGGTTAAACATTGATCGGCAAGCGCAACGTCTGAAGTATTTTTACTTTGATCCAAAATCGCCACAATGATTAATAAACTCAGTGTAGCACTGGCTAAAATCAAAGGTAGATTAAACTTCACCCAATGCTTAACTGCCATCCGGCACCCCGCAAAAATGTGGCTATTAAAGTTTCAAGCAAATAGAACAGCAACAAAAACCAGAATATATTTAATAGCAATGTCTCTTTCTTATGCAACACTGGCAACAGAATAAGTAGCGATAAGATCAGAACTGGGAAAACAAGGCCAGCCAACCAGACCGGCATCCAGGAAAGCATTTCCTGCAGCCCACGAAAGTACCAGGGACCTTTAACCACCGCCAATTCTGCCTGAGGAATGGCGCCGATAGAAGCTGGCGTTAACAGCGCCAGCAATGCAATTAACACAAATAAATAATAAAATGCATAAGGATCGGCTTTTAGCCGTTGCAGGTGAAGGTAGGTTAAAACGATGGTCAATATGGAAAACGTCGCCGCATGATGAAGCAAGATGGTCAGCACCGAATTCTGTTGCACACTGAGTAATAGAAATCGGGAAACAGCCTGTCCTATGGCGCCCAGAGATAACAAAATGTTTTTCAAAATTTGTGTGGCATCCCAACTTTCCAGACTTCCTAAACTTAGAAATCCGGAAAAAACAACCAGCAGGCTTACAGCGAGCAAAACAACCAGCCACAACCAACTTTTCCAGTGATAGCTTTTAAACGATTGTTTCAATAAACATTCTACCACATGCAAAAGCAGGGCGATTAAAAATAGATCACCCGCATAAGCATGACAACTATGT
>JAGHBR010000260.1 GCA_021160885.1 Caldisericaceae bacterium | reverse complement strand
TTATATTATCATACATTTAATTTTGGGCTGTCTCATTACTTCATTTGCCCTTTTTGAATAATGTTCAATAAGTCTATGGTGTTTTTATCATGTTCATTGGCCAAATCGCGTAAAATCATCTGTCCTTCAGCTTTGATATTGCATTGTTCAAGGCGTTCCAGAGCAACCTGGAGGGGGATGTTTAAATCTTTGCAAATATCGGCAATCGTCATACGTCCATATCCTTTGCCAACGAGAGAGGTTGAGGTCTCTTGTTTCTGCACAGGTTCAACATTCATTTTCTCAAACAATTCGCTGGGCGTTAAATCATATTTTTTAGCGACATCTTTTATGATCATTTCAGGTGTAGCTTCAATGTTTTGTTCTTTTAAATTTTGAATAATTTGCTGAATTGGTAATTGAACAGTTTTAGCCAACTCTTCAATGGATAATTCTTCAGCATGTGGAATGGGCGGTTCGGTTTGTTCACTTTCCCATGATTCAGTGAAATATTCACCGATATCCATTATGGTGCTAAAAGGTGGTACGTTCCACAAGGTCAGTACAAAAATAGCGATTGTTAAGAGCGTAGTGGTGTACAATTCTTTGCGCAATGCAAACGCTTTTTTAAATTTATCTTTAAGATAAGAAATAAAGGGCTTCCAATTGTAAAACAAATGAAAGCCGATGGCAATAACAAATAAAAATGAAAAAATAGTGTGAATGGCTTGCCATTCTTCTTTTTCCAGACCTAACAAAGAAATGTGTGTCCATTTAGCTATTCTGCCGGCTGGAGCAATGTAAAGAATTACACCTGAAATTAGCAGAATTAATGCTGACCAGGTGATATATAAACTGACAAAAGCTCTCCAGCTAAATCTTCCTCTGCGATAAGCTGCCATACTCGTTTTCTCCTTTTTTAAAATTTCCATGATATTGAACCACTAATAACAGAATTTTTATAATCATACCAATAGCTATTAGATTCATTAATAATGTGATTGTAGTAAAGTCTAAACGTTAAGGTCTTAATCCAAGCTTTGGTTAAAGGAAAGGATTTCTCAAGGGATATAAAAATGCTTTTACCGTTGTCGGAACGCGAACCGCCGACCCCGGTAGAATCTTCCGCGGAAATGTAAGCCTGTTCGCTGATGTAGTTTTTATCATAAGAACTACCTGAAATTTTTAAAGATGTTTTTCCCGGCAACATCCATGTAAGTTGAGCCGTAAAGCGATCCATTTGATAACTAAACGGATCGTCAAAAAGTTCTTCGTCTTGGTAATAATCATCCGAGTTCAGATAATCCGTTTGGCTGGTAAGGCTGATCTGTTTTTTATATTGGACAAACATTCCAATCTTGGGATGAAGAGATTGAGCCACCCGAGCTAACAAAATGATATGTGATAAACTTGGGATCGTAGTCGCTTCTGTGTAATAGGTTACATTCATTCTCCTGCGTCTTCGAATCGTTTCGGCCTGTTGGCCGGCAAAGCTTTTGTAACCATAATCCGCTTCCAGTATAAGTGTGGTACGCGTTGGTAACGATTTATTGGCCTGAATGAAAAGATAGTGTCTGGAATTAGAAAGTTCCGGCAGATTGGAATATTCACGATATCTGAAATTGTAACCGGTTTTTAAGATGAATTTCTGCAAATTAAGGAAAGCACTACCATAAAGATAAAATTGGCCATAATTGTAATAATTATATTCTTCACCATTGATTCGCAAATCGAGATCCGCTCCATAATAGAAAGTGTGCTGATCCTTTCTGCCAAAAGGATTAAAGGAAGAAAAGCCTATGGAATGGAGGGAGAAGTTGCGTTCATTTAATATGTTGTACAGGTAAAAATCGCCTTCATATTTCACCTGTAGATTTGAATTTTGCGGTTGATAGTTCAAATGAATGCCGACATCTGTTAACACGTCTTTAACGGGTTCAGGTGAGCGAAACACATTATCATCAATATACGTTGTGACGTTAAAGTCAGAAGAAATCTGGGCCAGTACGAACTGTGTACCTGCCAATAAAATAATTGCTAATTTTTTGATATCCATCACTTAATATCCTTCTAATTTCTTCCGGTTTCCCAATCAGCTTAAATAATTGTATTGAATTCCTGATTACTCAATTTAACGGGGGAATATTCAATTCCTAACCGTTTCAAATTTCTGACAAATGCCCGCAAATGGTTTCTTGAACCACGCATTAAATTGTCATACACATAGCGTAAGTCATCATTTGCCTTAATGTCTTGCAATTCTTTTTGTAAATCAAGAATATCGATTTATTCGATTAATGCACCGACTTTCAAGGCCTCGGCCAATGAAGTTTTTCCGCGTGTGTTCAATTCATTAAACAGTTTTTGCATTGTTTGATTTTTAAAAACGCCTTCCGAATCGTTTGTAACCGGATCACTGATTTGATATTTTTCCAAAAGCGTTTTTACAGCATTCGTGTGTGTCTGCTCGCTGCGTGAAATGTTGTTAAATATGCGTTGTCCCCAGGTATGATAAAGTACAATGTAAACATCGCGTGCTAATTTTTCCTCTTCTCGCATTAATAAGAGGCCGTCTAATTCGGTCTGGTTTATCGGATCAGAAGGCATGTTTAAAATGGTTTCCAGCCTGAAACAAGGTCTATTAGTTACACCAGATTTTGTTTGAGCAGTTGCTCTCGAAATACTGATACTAAACAGCATGGTCATGACAAGCAAACTCAGCGCAAATCTCAGCCGCAATATTTGTTGGAACATGTTTATTTCCTTTTTATTTTTTTTGAGTTCGCACTAATTTATAACAAACTTCGTGCCAAACTTATTTCTTATTGATTATAAATTAATCAGGGCAATTTTCGGTTTGGTGTAATAAAAATATTCGACACATTGGTCTAATGATGGACATTTTTGTCGAGCGCTATTTGAATGCGAATGAATGCTTTGGAAACATAAAAAAAGCCCGGCACTTACCGGGCTTTTGGGGATTAGGGGGATATAGAAGGGAGAAGACTTATTTACGTCCTCGTTTGGCGTTACCCTTTGGGCCTGTACCATCACAATCACCTGTGCCCAAGCCGGTTCCCTGAGTTGCACCTTGCATTCTGCCTTTACCACGTTGCCGTCCAGTACCATCCTGTGGGCGTACAAAATCTGGATCCTGGCCGTTAGGAATACCGTCACCGTCAGAGTCCAGCGCATTGTCATTGATGCCGTCGCCGTCTAAATCAACAAAACCGGCATTGCTGTTGCCCTTGCGCATTTTGGCGCCAGTGTAATCTGCATCCATTCCGTTGGGAATGCCGTCGCCGTCTGCATCCGGAGCATTGTCATTGTAACCGTCGCCATTGGCATCAACAAAACCTTTGACATCATGTCTTTTGGTTTGCTGTTGCATAACCTGCGTCTGGACCTTTTTGCCTTTTCGGTATTTATTTTGCACCTGTAATGAATCCTGTGCAAAAACGTTGCTGGCAAAGAAGATTGCCACTAAGCCTAAGATTGCGAGTAAGTTCTTCATCATACACCTCCTTGATTTGGTTTGATTTAACTTGACTTCGGTTTTAATAAAAGCAAAAGGCATGCCAAAAAATAATGTAGATATTTAATTTTAAAAAAAACAATTAAATATATGGGGAAGTAATGGTTTACAAAGTAAAAAGCTTCCGACATTCAAGTCGAATGTCGGAAGCTCCCTGGTCGAAAACTGGTTAGTTTACTACAAACTACAAATATTTGTAAGTTATTCTTTTAGCTACTTCGCAACATTTTAAGCTTTTCCTGTAACCTGGTTAAGTGTTCTTTGTAAATCTGGCGAATAGTCTCTTCCTGCTTTTTAAGCGGATGCACCGGGATGAGATCCAACACTTCTTGCGGAGTAAGATTACTGTGCAACAAGGTGTCAACGGCGCCATGAACCATTTGCGCTATGGCTTCTTTTGACTGTGCTTCCGACAGCCCGAATTGTTGAGCAAGATTGATCAATTCTAACCACTGAAACCAAAAGTACGTGGGGCCCATGCCGCTTAATATGGCGTATGATTCGAGGTTTTCTTCTTCAACAATGGGACATTGCCCCCAGTTTTTGGCAAGCGTTAAAAATGATTTTTGCATTTCTTCATTGACGGAAGGATGGAATGAAAGCGGATTGTAACCTTTGCCGATAATGGAAGGTGCATTGGGAATCATCCGAACCAGATTTTGGTGACCGTTTAACAATCGTTCAAGGCGATTTAATGTAAACGTTGGTACGCATGAAACGACCAATTTTTCTTTGGGCAGTATGTTTTTGATTTCATCGGCAACCGCTAAAACAGCATCCGGGTGAATATTCAGGAATAATATTTGGCTCTGTAGGACTTCTTTGTTTTCAGAGAAGGTTTTAATTTGTGTGTCAGATATTTTTCGTAAGCGGTCGAGATTCGCCGGGTGCGGATCAGAAATTAGAATGTTTTCTGGCAAAGTATTTTGGGCTTTGAGGCCCTGAAGCAATAAAAAGGTCAGACGACCTCCGCCAATAAAAGACATGGATTCAATTTTTTGTAACATGCTCAACTCCTGCACATTTTAGTGTTACTTCTTAAAAGGTCATTGCAAAGTAGTTTGAGGTTTAAAGATTTTTCCTTCATTGCTAAACCCTGCCGTCGAAATGACAAACAAGTGTTGTCATTTCGATTGTGGGGCTGAATCAAAAGTCGATTTTGATAAATATTTTTAAAATTTGCTTTTTTACCCCCATCCTTCACCCCCTTATAAATGATAAGGAGGGGATTGGGGAGAGGTCTTGTTTAAACAATTTTGCATTAAATTTTGGAACTTTCGAGACGTTTCCGAACGGGAATTCCTTTAATCTGCAGCCGGTTTTTAAAGTAAATTCACCAAGCCTACCGATTTACAAATTTCAGGCGGCTTTACGTTCGGAGACAAGAACAATTTCATTTTCATGTAGTACCTTTTTAACCTTCTCCAGATACGGTTTAATATCGCCGTATTCAGTAGACACCAGTTTAAACTTAGCATAAGAAGGAGCTTTTTCATTCCAACAGCCTTTTAGTGTCGGGGTTTCGATGTGAATGTTGATGATGTCGCAGGGATCATCTTTAATCGCTTCGTACAATTTTAGTAAAATACGTCGTTCGCCTAAATGTCCGGTGATTTCCAATTCAACGGCGGTTACCACTGAGAGTAATGTTTTTTCAGCCATCTCACGCGCTTCTTCAAAAGCTTTTTTAGTCTTTTTCATTTTGGCTTTCTGGCGAACAATTTTCAGAATTTTGTGTTCCTTTTCTATTTTTTGAATTAATTCACGCGTAGGAAATTCAATCGCCTGAGTTGGGCAAATAGTTGCGCAGGTGGAACAG
>JAGHBR010000380.1 GCA_021160885.1 Caldisericaceae bacterium | reverse complement strand
TTTCATTCGCTTGCGAGCAGGTAACTATCAGCGGTTAAGAAAATGTGTGCTTTTAAAATGAGTTTTTTTATTCCCGGTAATGACAGCCCATGCTGCGTCGATTGGCCCAGGCGGCAGCCGTAACAATAATGGCCGTCCGTACCGCATTACGCAAGCCAATCAGACCATCGCTCAATTTGCTAACGCGATAAAATCGTTCAATTTCATTTTCTAAATTCCTTAAATCACGCCGGGCGCGTTGCAGTCGATGTGTAGTTCTTACCAGACCCACGTAGTTCCACATAATATTGCGAATGGAGCTCATGTCCTGATTAATTAAAGCCGGGTCCGGTTCAAATTCGCCGATGTCTTCCCAATCCGGAATGCTGTCCTGATGATAAAATGGCGTTTTCGCAATGGTGCCGAGAATGTGTTGTGCTGCGCTGTGGGCCCAGACAACGCCTTCCAGAAGCGAGGTACTGGCCAGGCGGTTGGCGCCATGCACGCCGGTGCAGGCCACCTCGCCAATGGCGTAAAGATTTTCAATATTAGAAAGACCATGTTCATCCACCAGAATGCCACCGCAGGCATAGTGGGCGGCCGGAACCACCGGAATCAAATCTTTGGTGGGATCAACGCCAAATTCAAGACATTTCTGGTAAATAAAGGGAAAATCCTTTTTTATCCTGTCTTGAGGAATGTAGGACTTCATGTCCAGATAAACGTGCGACATATCATCATGAAGCATTTGTTTGTGAATGCTGCAAGCCACCAGATCACGCGGCGCCAGGTCTTTCCATTGAGGCGCGAACTTTTCCATGAATGGACGTCCCTTAGCATCAACCAGACGGGCGCCGGCTCCGCGAACCGCCTCAGAAATCAAAAAAGTCGGTTTGTATTCATGGTAAAAAATGGTTGGATGGAATTGAATGAATTCCATGTTGACAATGCGCGCTCCGGCACGGTCGGCCATGGCAATGCCATCACCGCGAGCCGCGGGTGGATTGGTCGTGCGTTTGAATATTTGCCCCAATCCTCCTGTAGCCAAAATGGTCTTCCTGGCCAGAACTTTTACCACCTGCCGTGTCTTTTGATTGTAAATGTAAGCGCCCGTACAACGATTTGGTTCGTAAACGGCCAGACGATTCAGGGAATGATGAGCCGGGGTCAGCAAGTCTATTGCCGTATGGTTGTCCAAAAGTTTAATATTGGGATGATTGTTAATGCGTTGGTTGATCGCCTGTTGAATGGCTTTGCCGGTGGAATCCCGAACATGAATAATTCGAGCCATACGGTGGCCGCCTTCTCGAGCCAGTAAAAAATTGCCCTCATCATCCCGGTCAAATTCGACCTCTAATTTTTCAATCAAAATTTTTTCGACCAGTTGAGGGCCTTCACTGGCGATTTTTTGAACGGCCGGCGGGTAACTGTGTCCGGCAGCGGCTTGCATAATGTCCTCAGCCAGTAGCTCCGGACGGTCTTCCCTGCCCTTGTAAATGATGCCCCCCTGGGCATAGTAGGTAGCCGTGGCATTTTCACTGGTACCATGACGCGCCAGCGTCACTTCTACACCGGCATCGGCCAACTCAAGGGCTGCAATGCCACCGGAAATACCGGCCCCAATGATTAACACTTCTGTGCGCAGGTTATTTTGCATGGTTTGCTTCTTTTTGTTTTACTGAACTTTGTCTGGCAATCAATAGTAGAATGATCTTGGAAAAACACGCTTTGGCCTAATTTGAAAACAAAATTTATTCACACCAGATAGCCGAATCTTTTCCAATTTTGTAAAAAAAATTTACTACACCAGCTCAATCATCCGATGGACGGCCTTTTCAGCCCGCAGGCGAATGTCCTCCGGCACTTCGATGATGTAACGTAGTTGTTTCAGGGATTCCAGCGTGTCTTCCAGCGTAATTTCGGCCATGTGTGGACAGCGGTGCGTGCACAAACGCAGCAATTCTTTCTCCGGATGGGCGGCAATAATATTATCGCCCATGGAACATTCGGTTAACAACAGATAATGAGGCGCATCGTGTTCTTCCACGTATTTAATCATAGCCGAAGTACTGCCCGCAAAATCGGCTTTGGCCGTAACTTCCGGCGCACATTCCGGATGGGCCAGCACCACTACATCCGGAAATTGTTTACGCACGTTTTCAATATCTTCCACTGTAAACAATTCATGAACTTCACAGCGTCCATGCCAGCCAATAATCTGGTAATCAAGATTAGGATCAGGATTAATTTTAGGCCAGTCTTTCATTTTGGTGGGAAAGATAATGTGCTTGCCCGTTTCTCTGGCCACATTGCTGGCTAAAAATTCATCCGGCAGAAAAATGACCGTGTCCGTCTTTAAGGATTCGACAACAGCTTTAGCATTGCCGGAAGTACAACAGATATCACTTTCCGCTTTTACATCCGCGTAGGTATTAACATAAGTTACGACAGGCACGCCCGGGAATTTTTCTTTTAACAAACGTACGTCTTCGGCCGTAATGCTTTCGGCCAGGGAGCAGCCGGCTTTTTCTGCCGGTAAAAGAACTGTCTTTTCCGGATTGAGAATTTTAGCGGTTTCGGCCATAAAGCGCACACCGCAAAAAACAATGATGTCTTTGTCTGTCTCTGCTGCCTGGCGCGCCAGTTCCAGCGAATCACCTTTAAAATCCGGGATGGAATGAAAAAGGGCCGGTTACATGTAATTGTGGCCCAAAATTACGGCATCTTTCTCTTGCTTTAATTGATTAATCTGAACGGCTAATTCGGCCTTCATTCTGATTTCCGCTTCAGGCATCAATTTATTTAATTTTTTGTAAAGTTCCTCGTACATCTGTTCGAAGTTCACAACGCCTCCTGTTCAATTTTTCTAAATTATTAAACTTAAATCCAATGCTTTTACCGAATGCGTTAAAGAGCCAACGGAAATAAAATCCACACCGGTTTCGGCAATTTTACGTACCGTGTCCAGGGTTACATTGCCGGAAGCTTCCAGCGGAATTCTTCCCTGGCAGATTTCCACAGCCTTTTTCATGGTTTCCAGATCCATATTGTCCAGCAAAATACGATCGACACGTGCTTCTATTGCTTCCTGCAATTCTTCCAGATTTTTGACTTCCACCTCGATCAGCCGTTGTTGCCTGTCACATTGTCGGACGCGTTCCACAGCCTGTTTAATACCCCCGCTGGCGGCAATGTGATTGTCTTTAATCAGCACCATGTCGAACAAACCAAAACGGTGATTTTGCCCGCCACCGATGCGCACCGCCCATTTGTCGAAATATCTTAAGCCGGGCACGGTTTTGCGCGTATCAAGAATTTTGGCCTTTGTCCCTTTAACCTGGCGCACCATTTGATTGGTTACGGTGGCGATGCCGGACATGCGCTGTAAAAAATTAAGCGCTACTCTTTCGGCCGTTAAAATCGGCCGGGCCGGACCGCGTAGCACAGCTATCGTCTCTCCGGCTTCGACGGCCTGTCCATCGTTTTTTGAGAATTCGATCTGAATATTTGAATCCAATTCTTTAAAACAGGCGGCAAAGACTTCCAGTCCGGCAATGATGCCATTCCCTTTGGAGATCAGCCGCGCGCTAATGGTCTGATCTTCGGGAATGGTACAATCGGTGGTCACATCACCGCTGCCAATGTCTTCGTTCAGGGCCTTTCGAACTGTTTTAAGCCAGTCGTTCATTGTTACCCATTTCGTTTTGAATAATGATTCGTCTAATTTAATAAAATTTTGCGAAAATAATAAAAGGAATTTTTTAGCAAGAATTATTTTGGCGAAGATGGTCTATTGGTTGAATAGGTGTTATGTTTAAAAGTCAGCGGGGCGTTCGGTGTGCAGTTGCCCCTTTGCCCTTTTCTGGCGTTTTGATAAGG
>JAGHBR010000272.1 GCA_021160885.1 Caldisericaceae bacterium | reverse complement strand
GTATGTGTTCATTGACTGGATCTTCCTTAACCACATTAATCGGTTCTGCTGGCAAATTCAGGCCGATGTGCTGCCAGTGCTGGCCATAATCTTCTGAACGATAGAGCAGGGCTTCAAAGTTATCCCAACGGTAACCATTGAGGGCCACAAAACAGCGACTCTCATTATGCTGTGATGCCTGCACACGGCTGACCCAAAAATCCTGCGGTAGGCTGTCTGAAATGCGTTCCCAGTGTGCACCGCCATCTTTTGTTACATGAACCAAGCCATCATCACTGCCTGCGTAAATAAGCCCAAATTTTAAAGGCGACTCGTGGATGGAAGTTAATGTGCCATAAGGAACATCTCCGTTTTTACCCCCTTTGGTTAAATCACTTGAAATGGCCGTCCAATGCTCTCCCCGGTCCATGGAACGAAAAACCTTTTGCGCGCCAATGTAAAGGATGTCCTGATTGTGTTGTGAAAGGTGAATGGGCGTTTGCCAGTTGAAACGAAGCGGACGTTCGCCAAGTTGATGTTTTGGTGTAATGCGTTTTGATTTATTGTTTGTAAGATCAATTCTAAAATAATTTCCGAATTGAAAGCCTGTGTAAACTATTTGATTTGTACGTGTGTCAATTGCTACCTGCATGCCATCGCCGCCCATAATCGATTTAAAGGCATAGTGTCCGCTTTGTTGCCACGAACGTGACTCCCGGTGATTTGACGGCCCCATCCAAACGCCATTGTCCTGCAAACCGCCATACACATGGTAGGGTTTGGCCATATCAACAGCCACGGTGTAAAATTGACCCACCGGAGGATGGTTGGCTTTTAACCAGGTGCGCCCATTGTCGTAGCTAATGTTAATTCCACCATCGTTGCCCAAAATCAAATGATTCGGATTGTTTGGATTGATCCATAGCGCATGGTGATCCACATGGACATTTTCTTGATTAATGGATTGAAACGTCTGTCCACCGTCCGTTGATACTAATACCGGCACGCCCAGTAAATAGATTTTATTAAAATCTTTCGGTGCAATGCGAATGTTTCCGAAATAATAACCAAAAGAATAAAATACCTTATCTAAAAAACCCTGATGCGTCCGCTTCCAGGTTTGTCCTCCGTCTTCTGAACGGTAAACCTCTGCGCCAGTTACCGGTGCGTCAAACAATTCTACATTGGCATCTTCAAGATATTCCACCAGCGTAACCGGTTTTATTTTGCCTTTTTTAACCAATTGAAATAGCGTATCGGCATTAAACTCCAGCGGAAAGTTGTAATGATCTAAAAATGCATTCAAATCTTCCGGCTTAATTTTCAAAAAGTCTTTTACAGAAATTTTGCGTAACAGGTCTTTAGTTACAATCAGTTCCTCTTTTTCTTTTTTACGATGTTTTTGATTATCAACCACGGCGTAAAGTATCTGTGGGGTTTGTGGAGAAATCGTTAAACCAATGCGCCCTACAAAATCACCATGAGGAAAGCCGCTTTGTTCGGTGGAAATTAATTTCCAGTTTTCGCCTCCATCTGTGCTTTTGTAAATTCCTGAACCCGTGCCTCCTTCCCAGAAATTCCAGGCGCGCCGCGTTCTCTCCCAGGTAGCGGCATAAAGCACATTAGGGTCCTGTGGATCAATAACCAGATCCACAGCCCCTGTATTTGGATTTACATATAAAACATGATGCCAGGTTTTCCCACCGTCTGAACTTTTGTAAACACCTCGTTGTTCATTTTCGGAATAAAGATGACCTAGAGCCGCGACCCAAATGACGTCTGGATTTTTTGGATGCAGCACAATACGCCCAATATGGTGGCTTTCTCCCAGACCTCTATATTGCCAGGTTTGGCCTCCATTTTCACTCAGATAAATTCCGTTTCCTGCGTAAGAAGACCGAGAAGAATTACTTTCGCCGCTGCCCACCCAAATGCGTTTGCCATGTTGCCAATCGATGGCAATATCACCAATGGTCATTACCGGTTGGTTGTCAAACAACGGTTCAAAATCAATGCCATTGGTTGTGGTATGCCACAACCCTCCTGAAGCGTAGGCTACAAAAAATTCAGCTGAATTTTGCGGGTTCCCTTCAATATCAACCACGCGGCCGCTCTGTACCGAAGGGCCAATATTCTGGAAGGGTATATTTTTAACCAGAGATTTGGCTTTTAAAATCTGTCGTTGTTCAAAGCTTTTCCATCTATTTTCCGCAGAAGTAAAATGAATCGGATTTCGCGGGTAGTTTTGAGCTTGCAATAAAAAAGGTAAGAGTAATGAAAACAGGAGAATCCATTGGCGCATGGCTGACCTTTCAATTTGTATTGTTTTTTTAAGATAAACATTTTTTGAGTTTTTAGAAATATTTTGTCTAGTATCAAGACATAAAAAAATCCAGGCACCAAAAGGTACCTGGATTTAAGATTTCAAGAAAGGAGGAAAGCCTTATTTTTTAATACCGGCAATTTCTTCCAACATGTCAGTGGTCAATGATTTCGGACGTTCGATGGCCTGACCAACGGCACGATCCCAGACAATATTGCTCAAAACTCCGATAGCCCGACCAACACCAAACATCACAGTGTAGAAATCGTATTCATGTACGCCATAATGCCATTGAATGCATCCCGAATGTGCATCAACATTGGGCCATGGGTTTTTAGCTTTACCCTGTTCCTGCAAAATTGGCGGCACAACTTCGTAAAGCATGCTAACCAGTTTGAAAATAGGATCATCTGGTAAATGTTTTAAGGCAAATTCACGTTGAGCTGTGTATCTCGGATCGGTTTTTCTTAATACGGCATGACCATAACCAGGAATCACCTGACCGGAATTTAACGTATCCCAGACAAATTTTTTCAGTTCTTCCTTGGTTGGCAGCTTACCGCCCATTTTGTCCATTACCTGTTGAATCCAGCGCAGCACCTCCTGATTAGCCAAACCATGCAACGGGCCTGCCAAACCGTTCATTCCGGCAGAAAGCGCATAATAAGGATCGGAAAGGGCAGAAGCCACAAGGTGAGTTGTATGAGCCGAAACATTACCGCTTTCGTGATCGCTGTGTAAAATAAAATAGAGTCGGGCAACTTCATCATAAGGATGATCAATACCCATCATGTGAGCAAAATTGGCGCCAAAATCCAGATCAGGATTGGAAGGTATTGGGGTATCTGCTTTGTATTTCATGCGGTAAATATAGGCGGCAATTTCCGGTAATTTAGCCAGTAAATTAAGCGCATCTTCATAAAAGGGATCCCAGTAATCCATTTTGGAAATCCCTTCGTTATAACGTTTTACAAAAACCGATTCACGCTGCATGGATAAAATGGCAGCCGAAAACATGGTCATTGGATGGGTGTCGCGCGGCATTTCACGTAACAAATCGTAAACATAATATGGCACACGGCTTCTGGCTTTAAATTCTTCTACCACATCCTGAATGTCTTCTTCCGTTGGAATTTCACCGGTTAACAATAAATAGAAGTGACCTTCTACATAGGGCATTTCTGCGCCTTTGGGTTTGGGCAATTTTTCTAAAACTTCAGGAATGGTGTAACCGCGAAAACGAATACCTTCGTTTGGGTCAAGATAAGAAATATCTGTGGTTAAACACTTTAAACCACGCATACCGCCATAAAACTGGCGAATGTGCACCTGATCAACAACAACATCGCCATATTCCTTCATGAGTTTGGTAACTCTTTCGCGATATGAAGGAATCTTTTCCGCTAACTTTTGTTTAAATTTTGACATACCTATCCCCTTTCTTTAAAGGTTAAAAGATTAAGAATCAGATTTTTTAGTTGAGGATTTTGCTGACTTGGTATTCTTTGAATTATTTTCTTTATTTTTGTAATCGGTTATGTAAAAACCCGAACCTTTAAACACAAGGCCGGCTCCGGCGCTTATTTTTCTCTCTACGCGACCCCTGCATTTTGGGCAAATACTGATTGGCTCCGCTGAAATGCTCTGGAATTCTTCAAATTCATATCCACAATTCTTGCAAATATATTCATAGGTCGGCATCGTCTTTCACCTCCTTCTGCGTCCTAATTTTCTGCTAAAATACTACAAATGCATGCCACGTTCACAATATCATCAACACTGCAGCCGCGGGATAAATCATTAAACGGTTTGGCCAATCCCTGAATGACCGGACCAATTGCCTCGGCACCACCAAGACGTTCGGCAATTTTATAACCGATGTTGCCGGCATCAAGGTCAGGGAAAATAAAAACATTGGCTTTCCCGGCTACGGGACTTCCCGGCGCTTTTCGCTGGGCAATTTCCGGCAACAGGGCTGCATCAAATTGAAGTTCGCCATCAACTTTAAGATCCGGTGCCTGCTCTTTTACGCGGGCCATTGCCTGAACCACTTTTTCAACATCTTCGTGCTGCGCGCTACCCTTTGTGGAAAAAGACAACATGGCAACACGCGGTTCTTCGCCAACCAATCCTCTGAAGGTAGTTGCACTGCTGATGGCAATACTGGCCAGCTGATCAACGTCCGGATTGGGGATTACGGCACAATCACCGAAACCGAATTCTCTGCCGTCTTTCAAAACCATAATAAATGAACTGGACACGGCTTTAATGCCGGTTTTCATTCCAATCACCTGAATGGCTGCCCGTAATACGTCTCCTGTTGTGGCCACCGATCCGGCAACTCCACCGCTAACCTCGCCCTTGCGTACCATCATAGCTCCGTAATACAAAATATTTTCCACCGTTTGTCGAGCCTGCTCCATGGTTATGCCTTTGTGTTTTCTTAATTCAAAAAACTCGTTGGCAAAAGTCTCTAATTTCCCCGAAGCAGCTGGCTCTTCAATTTCCAGGTCGGAAATAGTAATATTTTCCTGACCGGCAATTTTATTTAACGCATCAGGGTTCCCTAATAATACTGGATGAACCAGATTTTTATCTTTTAAGATTCTGGCTGCTTTTAAAACACGTGGATCAAAGGCTTCAGGAAGAACAATTTTTTTAATGTTTTTACTGGCATTAGATCTGATTTTTTCAATAAAGTCCATTTTTCGTCCCTTTCTCCGATAATTTCTCTATTAGTTTCCGCTCAACAAATTTAGTTACAAATTTTTCAATATCCCCGCCAAAATTAGCAACATTTTTTATTATTGTCGAATTTAAATAAGTAAATTTTTCATGAGGCATTAAAAAGACTGTAGTAATGTCTTCCGATAATTGCCGGTTCATTAAGGCCATCTGAAATTCATATTCAAAATCTGTGATGGCGCGTAATCCCCTGATAATTACGGTAGCATTCATCCTTTTGGCAAAATCGACCACCAATCCATCAAACTTTTCAACCTGAACATTTGGAAAGTCTTTAACCGCATCTTCTATCATTTCCATGCGCTCATGGACATCAAACAGCGGCTTTTTCGCCGGATTAATAGCCAGAGTAACAATTATTTCATCAAATAATTTTGAACTCCGCTCAATAATATCTATATGACCTAAAGTAATGGGATCAAACGTTCCAGGATAAATGGCAATTTTTTTATGACTCATTTTCTTCCTTTTTGACTAAAAAACTGATTAAACTTCTGCCCATTTTTTTCTGAATTAAAACTTCGTAAACATCGCTTTCCAACTTTAAAGGATTGATTGTTTCATGTTCTACAACCAAAACACTCTTTTGAGTCATTAGCTTTGACGTGACCAGTAAATCAATTAACTGTTGTAATTTCGGATATCTGAATGGTGGATCTAAAAGTAACAAATCCACAGAAAATTCGGCCTTTTTTACAAATTGTATTGCATCACTTTTAACAATAGAATATTTTTCTTCCGGAACCCCAATCGTATTCAGATTATCCTTAAGAACAGCAAGGGAACGATCCGAAGCGTCAACAAAAACAACTTTTTGCGCACCACGGCTTAAGGCTTCTATCCCTAAAGTCCCGCTTCCTGAAAACAGATCTAAAGCAACATTGTCTTCCGTAAATCCTTGTAAAACATTAAAAATAAGTTCCTTTACCCGACCAGTAGTCGGACGTATAGAAAGGTCTGAACTCCCTTTTAATTTCCTTCCCTTATAAATTCCTGCAATAATCCGCATTCATTCCTGATTCCTTAAAAGTAAAGATCCGCAATAAAATCAGCCTGGTATTTTGCTTTACTAAATGATTTTTGATCTAGAGAAGAAAAAACCATCTTATGGACTCTTAAATTTCTATTGCTTTGTCCCAAGGCGCTAAAGAAGCGGACACAATTTTCATAGCTTCCTTTAACCTTAAATTGAAGCCGGTGTTGCTTCAGATTGAATTGGGCTGTTTTTGAACCAACCTCTTTTACCGGCGAAATCGAGACAGAAAACTGTTGTGCCAATATTTTTAACCACTGGCTGGCATCGCTAACACTTGTTAATTTGGCATTGATTTCACCACTGCCAGCATTTTGTGGTAACTTAAAAGAAAGAACACTGGTAATTCCATCGCCGGGCCTTACCTCTGAAGCAACAACCCTTAATCCAGCATTTCTTAACGATGTTCGGATGTCCATTAAGGCTTTGGCCAACTGCCCCCGATCTTTGCCAAAAATTTCAACAGAGAGCTCATCTCCATAGAATAGCAGGCTTGAAATTTGAATGTTGTTTTTTTCTGCACTGCTAAAAAGATTAGCAATAATTGCAAAATTTTGGCTGTTTGCGGCGGCTAATTGCCCTAAAAAGGATTTTTGTTTTGCGAGAAGAGGATCTTCCTCAGGTGCAGATATTTCAGTTGTTGGTTGTTGAATCTGTTCTGCTTTTTGTTCAGGCTCTACGTTTTTTTCACCGGAAAACATAGTAAAAAATATTAAAATTCCGGCAATTACAACAATCGCAACAACACTCCAAATAATGACTGGTTTCTTACTTAAACCGGGTAATTTTTCATCTTCTACTTTGTCTTCCGGGACAAATATCTTAGGTTGAGGTTCTGTAGATTTCACTGGGGGTTGTTCTTCTTTTACTTTTTCAGGCTCTTCCTCTTTAGAAAAATCAACTGCTCCAAGTACTTCGTCATCATAAGAAGCAAAACTTTCTTCTTCGAATGGATGAGGTTTGATGGGAGGCTCTTCCCCTACTTCTGCCTGGAGTTCTTCTTCTGGTTCTAATGACTGATCTTCAGGTGGAGCTTGTTCAACCGCAGGCTGCTCTTCTTCTTGTTCCATTTCAAATAAATCGGTTTCAAGTGGTTCTTCAAGAGTGGGTTGACTTTCTTCCGTCTCGGGTTCTTCTTTTTTCGGAGCGGAAGTTTGACGTTTTTCTTTTTTTAACTGTTCAAAAAAATCGTCTTCGCTTAATATATCGTGATCCACCTTTTCCCTCCCAAATTTTTATAATATAACAGCAAAAGATTCTATGTTTTTTGCTGGCAAATCTTCGTTTAAAACATGATTTAATATTAGTTCTTCGACCGGATGGTTTGCTTCTTTTAATTTTTTTGACAAGTTCTCGGTTATTAAACGTGTAATAAATGCTTCTACAGGATATTCATACCCAGGTAAGCTATTAACCAATTGCAGGAAATTCTCCATCTTTTCTTCTACAATTTTAAGTACTTTTTGCTCAAAGGTAGCTTCTTTTTCTTTTTCAGTAACTGAAGCCAATTCATAGCTATAAAATTTTCCATCCAGGTATTGGTAAATAGCAATATTGAAAACATCTACCTGAAAAACAATTTGATTTTTTGCGGGTTGTAAAAGATTAAAGCTCATTAAAAATTTCAATAGTGTGTCAGAATCTAAGACTAATTTTTTTAATTTTAAGCCGGTTCCTTCAACAAATTTTTTAATTGTTTCAATGGCCTTTTTCTGAATTAAAACAAAAACCGATTCATAATAACTGCCAAAACTAAAATCATGTGCCAGCTTAATAACTTTGCTTTCTTCTATTGGAATAGAATTAATATTTTCCAATTCCCAAACGATTTGTTTCTGTAGTATTCGATTATCTAAGTCCAATGGAAGGGGGGCGCGTTTCATTTGCACTAAATACATCGGCAAAGAAATATTACAAAAACTTCCGTTTAAATTATTGTTTTCTACAAATTGTTTTAGCTTTTCTCCAAGAATTTCAAGATTCTCATTTTTTAAAAGGGCGTTATATTCAAAAGGGAAAGGATAAAGGATTTCATAAGCAGAAAGCAATTTAGGAATTTGATCGCCTTCTTTTACTTTGGCCAATGATAAAGATCGATTTGTAAAAGAAATTCCAAGATATTCTTCCATATTATTCACAACCTTTTGCTGAAATTAAAGGGGGAATTAAATTCCCCCTTTAATATTATTTTTTCTTTTCTTCTTCCCAGCTTTTTACATCTTTATAAATGTATCCAAAATTTTTAATTTCCTTATCAAAAACTCCGTAAACTTTAATCTTTTTACCTTCTTCGGCAAAAACAAACAAGTCTCCCACTTCTTTTTCGAGCTTATTTAAATTACTGATCAATTGATCATCTTTAACACCTTTAAAAGCAGTCAATAACGAATCCATCGTCTGGCGTTCTGCCATTAAAGTAGGAATTTTTGCTCTTCTACGGCGTTTCTGCATTTTTTCCAGAATGCCATTGATTTCATCTAATTTTGCAATAAACCGTACATGAACAGAATCAAGGTTTCCAAAAACATTTTCAGTATACGCCTGGTTAAAAATTCGAACGGCATTCAAGCTTTTTTCAATTTTCTCTTTTAAATTGCTATAGCTTTGGCAGCGGGGTACTATCTTAACAAAATCAGACAAATCACGTGCAGAACTGATTACGCTTAAGTCGTTAAACCGTCCTTTAATATCCTCTAATTCTTTGTAGGCAATAAACAAATCAGCATTTTTACGAAATTTACGTCTTATTTCGTCGGCTTTAATGACAGTAGAGTCCACTAATTTGTAATAGTTTTCAATCGCTGTAAGGAAAGGCAAAGCTTTAATTTCATCAGCTACCGGCAGGGCTTTTTCTTTAAGCTCATCCAAAAGGACTGGGCTTTCCACCTTAACAAACTGTGAATCGGCATCAAACAGCAATTTGTACATTTGTCCATTGACTGGACTGTAAAAATTCTTTTCAGTTAGATGAACAATTAAAGAATCCGCCTCAGACAATTTGCTTAAAGCCAGTTGTGAGGTCACATTGTAATCTTTTAAGAATTTTTGGTACATCTCTTTAATTTTTTGATTAATTCCACGAATAGAGGCCAGCTCTGCCTGTAAATCCAGCATACTCAGTTTTTCAAATGAATCATCCACTCTTTTACGGAAATCTTCCACACGATCAGCAACACTGGAAACGCGATTAATCGGTGATCGTTTTACATTTTTATCAAATTCCTGAATTCTTTGAGATAATGTTTGCCAGGACTCTTTTGCTTTATTAGGATCTACATTTTGCAAATATTTTTCTAAAGAATCTATCACAGAAATAATTTTTAATGTATTTACCTGTAATGAATAATCAGTCAATGTTTGCTTAATCTGGTTTAAAGAATCCACATAAGAAAAAACTTTAACCAAATCTGGCGTGGTGGGTGAATTAAGGAAATTGCCTAATTGAATTTTTAATTCATTTGCTTCGTTATTGATTTCGTCTATTGTCAGGAAATGGTAACGGTTACTTTCCAGGTCATCTATAATTTGCGTAACATTCATTTTGATGCGCATAATGTTGTAAACATAGGGATTATTCAAATAAGAGTTAAAATTGCGGATTAATTCTCTGGTGTAATTCACAACTTTTTGTTTGCGCATCAAGTTTGAATCAGCACGAATAGTGTTTAACAGCTCCGCGGGATCAGCCGTGTACTTCCCGGTTAATTGTTTGTAGTATTTCAAGGCTTCGTAGATGGCAGTCATATTAGTATGCGCAGTAATTTCTTCCTGTTCCTGTTCTTTCCATATTTTACCAGGAATTAAAATTACTGCCACCAATGCGGCCACCAGCAGAACAATAATGAGCTCTAATACTATGGAACCTCTTACATCTTGTTTAGACATTATTCCTCCAACTGTCTGTTTTTACAAAAATTTTACTTATATAAATATTAATAAATTCACACTTTTCAAATTACATAAATATTAAAAT
>JAGHBR010000419.1 GCA_021160885.1 Caldisericaceae bacterium | reverse complement strand
TATTGGCACTTTCTTAGCCTTGTAATTGTAAGGCGAAAAGTATTAATATTTACTTGAATTGCATGGGCAAAGATTGCAAATTGCTCATCTAAAGATGAAGGGGTTACCTTTGGTGAATAAGCTTTTATTCGTTATTCTGATTCTTTCAGCACTCTTGAAATTTCAATTAAATGCTACTACGATTTTTGGTTTTGTAAAAGATAAAGAGTCAGGCGAGCCGCTGTATCTGGTTAACATCTGGATTAAGGGCACCTCAATCGGAACTACCAGTAATGAAAAAGGTTACTATGTACTGACAGATATTCCAACAGGTAAACAAATCGTTGTATTTTCTTACATTGGTTATCAGCCGCTAAAACAAAAATTTAATTTTAAAAGTAATGAAGAGATTCGCTTTGATGTTAGTTTAAAGCCTTCCTTATTGACTGCTGAAAAGATTGTGACTACAGCAAAGAGAGAAGACAACATCAAAGAGATTAAACCAGGGCAGGTGACACTAAATGCCAGGCAAATTCGCTACCTGCCACAGATCGCTGAACCAGACCTGTTTCGCACTCTGCAAATGCTGCCTGGCGTGGCCACCTTGTCTGATTTTTCGGCTGGTTTGTACATTCGCGGCGGCAGTCCCGATCAAAATTTGATTCTGCTGGACCAGATTGATGTGTACAATCCCAACCATTTATTCGGTTTTTTCAGCACGTTCAATGCAGATGCTCTAAAATCAGTTGAATTACTTAAAGGCGGTTTTCCGGCGCAATTTGGAGGACGACTTTCATCGGTGTTGAATGTCCAGAACAAGGATGGCAATCGGCAGCGCTTTGGTGGACTGGGCAGAATCAGCCTGATTAGCAGCAGCCTTACCCTCGAGGGGCCATGGTCACATGGCTCATGGATGCTTTCCGGTCGTCGCACTTATCTGGAATTAGTCGCTAAGCTGTTAGACCTTGATTTACCTTACTATTTTTATGATTCTCATGGTAAGGTCAATTTTGATCTGGATAAAAACAATCGCGCCACTCTTAGTTTTTATTTGGGAGACGACAAACTGGATCTTTCCAATTCTGGCATCAATATTAATTTATTATGGGGCAATCGTACCTTTTCGGCTAACTGGATGCACCTGTTTTCCGGTCAATTGTATTCAAATTTTGTTGTTGCTGCCAGTCGTTTCCGCTCCAGAACCAAAGTCGATTTTGACAATGTGGCCTTTGGTCTTTTTAACCGGATAGATGATTTAAGTGTTAAAGGAATGCTCACTTATGCACCGGGAATAAAGCACACCATTGATTTAGGGATGGAAGTAAAATATTTGATTTTTCAGCTGAACAACCTTATTGTTGATGAAGAGTACAAAAATGAATACCATGGTATTTATTCTGCCTTTTATTTGCAGGATAATATTAAACTGAATGCCTTAACCGCCTTGCAACCGGGTTTACGTATCAGCTATTACAGCAAAGGAAATTATTTTCGACTGGAACCGCGGGTAGCACTGCGCCGTTTTCTGTCTCGCGATGTGCAATTTACTTTAGCTTACGGTAAGTACTTTCAGTATTTAAATTTGGTGCAGCGGGGAGGACTTAGTTTTGCCGATATCTGGTTTCCGGTTGATCAAACGTTTAAACCGGGGCATGCCGATCATTTCATTTTGGGCCTAAAATATGATGTCCTAGAAAATCTCTCAATTGATATGGAAGCCTATTATAAAAAATATTTTAATGTAGCTGAATACCGTGAATTCCGCAGCGCTGATGAGTCGCTGGAAAATCAGACAGCGGCTCAGAACTTTTTGCCAGGCAAAGGCCATGCTTATGGGATTGATTTATTGCTCAAAAATAATGTCTGGCTCTTCAATGGCTGGTTGGGTTATTCTTTGGCCTGGACAAAACGCAAGACAGAAAATTACAACTTTGGCCTGGAATATTATCCAACCTTCGACCGCAGGCACACCGTAACCCTGGTTCAAAATTTTAATTTCTGGAAAAACTGGAAATTCAATTTGGCTTACAAATATGGTTCCGGTCAACCGTTTACGCAGCCCACGGCCCGCTTTGCCGCTTTAACCCCCGACGGACGCCTTTATTACTATCCATTGTATGGGCGGAAAAATATGTACCGATTGCCGAATTACCATCGCCTGGATATTGGCCTGTTTAAACAATGGACTATTTTGGGCTTACCAGTGGAATTTTATGTGCAGGTCATTAACGTATTTGATCATAAAAATGTCTGGTTTCGCAAATTTAATACGCAGGATAATCCGGCGACCATCGATGATCAGGAAATGTTGCCACGTCTGCCAACTTTTGGTTTTTCATTTAAATTTTAAGGTAACAAATGACAAATAATTTAATTAAAACTGTTCTCATTCTGCCTTTTTTAATGTTGCTTTTATGCTGCCAGGGAACCAATGATTCTGTTGAATATGAAAAGCAGATTTTCCTGTTCGCCTATTTGAAAGGAAATCATTATTTAACCAGAGATCAGGCTGTCTGGCTGTCGTACAGCCAGCCTCTGTTTGAAAAGTATGATGCCCGGCAAGCTGCCATATCGGGGGCAAATATTGTATTAACCGACTCTACTACTGCTGAAAGCTGGAGTTTATCAGAAGATTCAACGCGCAAAGGTTTTTATTTTAATAAGCAAATTTTAATAAAACCGCGGCACACCTATCAAATCCACATAACAATTGGCGACAACATTGTAACCGCAAGTACTAAAGTTCCACCAATTCTGGAAATTAATACTTCCTTAAATGAAAAAGTCAAGAATCATGTTGAAATTGACAGCATTCGTTCGAGGTATCCTCTGATTCTTGGCTGTTCAAAACCGGATCAACTCATTTTGATCGATCTCTTTTGTCTTGAATCATACAATAATGCAGAATATATCAATCCATTTGGAGATCAAAAATATCCAAAAGATGAAGAGGAATACGATGGAGGCGTAGATGGACAACCACGACACATCCGAGCCATTGCTCCCCTCAATGCACTAACCTCGCTAGGGGCTTCAAATCAATATGTAATCGATTGGTATTCAGCGCTCATCGCCTTTTACGGCAATTACCGACTCAGTATTTACGCCCTTGATGAAAATTACAACCAATTTATTTCTGCAGAAAATCCAGTTTATTCCGGTGGGGTAAAGGGTGGACTTGGCGTATTTGCCTCTATGACCGGCAAGCAATATTTACTATTCGTAGAAAAATAAAACTCTCTTCCTCCATGAAATCATGAAGTAAGAGAGTTTCAATTGACTACTTCTGCTAAAAAATTCTTCTTCGTTTTTTACGGTAGGGTATCGGCTCCTGATGTTTGTCGCATTTTTTTGTGGGAGCGTATTTTAAATTAAACAATTCTTCATAAGTTTCCGGACAATAAGGGGTTGCCAACAAGTTCGTTTCAGCACAGATTTTCAATCTGGCCACACCCGAAGCCTGAGGGAAATCGGCATGTTTCTTAATATCGGGGATCGAATCGTAAACCATTTTCATGAAGTCAGCCCAGAAAGGTAAGGCTGCAACCGAACCGGCCATGCCCCGCCCCAGACTGTATTTAAAATCATCCAGGCCTACCCAAACGCCAGCTACTAAATCCGGTGTAAAGCCAATAAACCAGGCATCGGTGTAGGAATTGGTGGTTCCGGTTTTACCGCCAGCCTTTTCATAAAATTTAAAGACAGTACGAGCTCTTACACCGGTTCCCCGATTTACAACCGTTTGCAACATATCATTCATGATGTAAGCGGTTTCCGGGGAAAGCGCCTCTTTCATTTTGGGCATTTGCGTGTAAATCACATTCCCGTTGCGGTCTTCAATTTTGGTAATGGCAATCGGGTAAACATGAACACCGTTATTGGCAAAAATGCCGTAAGCCGAAATAATCTCCAGAGGTATTACATCTGCGCTACCCAGGGCCAGAGAGGAGTAAGGCCGCAAAGGCGTCGTAATTCCCATTTCACGCGCGTATTTGATAACAACCTGTGGCGTAATATCGGCAATCAACCGCACAGCAACTGAGTTCAAAGATCTTCTTAAAGCTTCCCTTAGTGTAACCATCTCACCGCTAAACGTACCGCTATAATTTTGTGGTGTCCAGCGTGTGCTGTCAGGGTTAAACTCCACGGTTGGCAAATCGGGGTATTTGGTAGCTGGTGAAAAACCATTGTCAATTGCCGCTGTGTAAAGAAAGGGCTTAAAGGCGGAGCCCGGCTGACGCATCATTTGTGTTACTCTGTTCCATTTCGATTTCTCAAAATCACGACCGCCTACCATGGCTAAAATGTGCCCGTTGTGCGGATCAATGGCCGTAAAAGCCAGCTGCACTTTGCTGATGCTTTCGTAGGCCGAATCACCCATTTCTTCTTTTATTTTGGTAAAAACCGATTGACGACGCACGCGTTCCTGAATGGCGTCGATGTGTTTGGCTATGGCCATCTCCATGTACTTCTGTACCCTGGTATCCAACGTTGTGTAAATACGCAGCCCGTCTTCATAAATATTGACGCCTAAAGAATCCTGCAATTGATTTAGTTTTCGTCGCACATATTCTGTAAAATAGGGGGCAACTTTCATCTTGTAAGGATCGGTAAGATCCAATTTTAAAGGCAATTGTTTTAAACTATCATACTCGGCTTTGGTCAGCTTGCCATTTTCCATCATCATGCGTAAAACAACATTGCGCCGTTTTAAAGCCCGCTCAGGATGACGAATAGGGGAATAGTAGGTTTGTCCTTTTAAGATTCCGATTAATAGCGCGGCTTCTTCAACGGTCAGGTCTTCAACATCTTTGTTAAAATAGCGTTTAGCAGCCGCCCGAATGCCGTAGGCATGGTTTCCAAAAAAGGTGATGTTCAGGTACATGCTTAATATTTCTTCTTTGGAGTAGGTGCGTTCAATCTGAATGGCGGTTAAGGCTTCTTTGATTTTGCGATCAAAGGTCTGGGCGTAACCAAAGTACAAATTACGAGCTAACTGCATGGTAATGGTGCTGGCGCCCTGTCTTAATTCCATGTGGATCAGATCCACTAGCAAAGCTCTTACAATACCGGCCAGATTGATACCCCAGTGGTTAAAAAAATCACGGTCCTCCGTAGAAATCAGCGCGTCAATGACATGTTTCGGTATCTTTTCGTAAGGCGTGTAGGTACGGTTAAAAGTAAAAAAGGAATGCAGAACCTCGCCATCCGCTGAGTAAACTACGGTGGCAATTTCCGGGTCAATGCGTTCCAACTTTTTGAGTGGAGGTAAATCTTTACTTAAATGGTTCAAATAAAGGCCTAATGATAACAAAAAAATCAGAAGCACAGCCAGGCTAATCCAGGTCTTCTTATTATTAAATGAAAATTTCAGTAATTTTTTTCCGGAAGAAGTTTTGATTGTTTTTTTTGTGATGGTTCCTGTTGTAGTTTTCCGCCTTCTTTTCATTACACTCCTTATGCTTTCTAATTACGATTATTAAAGAAAATTAATAAATTTAACTCTAAATTAAAATTTTTTCTCCCTAAAAAGTTTAGAACGCTTTTCCGGAAAGCCCAGCCTTTGCTTTTCTATTCAGGTTTGAAGTTAAATTTTTAATGTGTAAAAAGTTTAATTGATAACTGACAGCCTGAAGATAAAGAGTTAAGAATTTAGGAATCGCAATTAACAGTTGAGGGCTCTTATTTAGATTGCCGATAAATGAAAAAGGGAGGTTTGCCTCCCTTTTCAATTAAATCTTAATGAAATTTACTTATTTTCCTGCACTTCCAGTTCACGTACTACATCAATTATCGTACCATCCCGCCATTCAATTAGAGCCACCACACGGTCTTTGGTAACCGGTTTTTGTGGTTTGCCGGTAATGGAAATGGCCTTTTCGTGTAATTCTTCGATGCTGACCAGCGGTAGATCACTGCCTTTTAATCGGTCGAGTAAATCCTGGCGTTTGGGATTAATGGCAATGCCGTGATCCGTTACAATAGCGTCAATCACGTCGCCCGGTGCAGTGACGGTGTGTACGCGGTCGACGATGATCGGATTCTTTTTGCGGTAAAGCGGCACCGTAATGATGGTCATGTAAGCATCAGCCGCGTCTTGAAATCCGCCAATGCCGTGTAATAACCAGCCGTCAGAGTGGGTATTGACATTTACATTAAAATCTAAATCGATTTCCGTACCGCCCAACACAGAGGCTTTAACCATGGGCGCAAAGCATCCTTTGGTGTGGTAATTGTAAGAAACAAAAGGGTTGGTTTCAATGTGATTCCAGTTGTCGCGTAGAGATTCCACGCCAGCAAGGTCAAAAGATTGACCATCCAGAATGAACTTAGTTAAGCCTTCTTTAAGCAAATCGACTAAATATCGTGTGGATCCACCGCGGACAAAATCGGCCACCACCTTTTTTTCGCGCATGTAGTCAGCTACGTATTTTACGAATGCCAGAGACATGCCCCCAGCACCGGCCTGAAAAGAGAAACCAGGTTCATCCATCAATCCACTGTCGCGTACTAACTGAGCAGCATAAGCTGCAATTTTTAAGCGATTGGGATCTTCAGTAATTTTGGTTGTGCCGGAAACGATTTTGGTAGGGTCACCTAAAGTGTCAATGGGTACTACGTAATCTACATTGCCGCCTTCAATGGACCATGGATAGGTGGGGAAAGGTACCAGATTGTCGGTGACAACGACTACTTTATCTGCGTAAAGCGAATCAGCCAGGGCAAAACCTAATGGCCCGCATGCCGAAGGCCCATGCACGCCGTTGGCATTACCGTGCGGATCGGCAGTTGGCGCCGCAATAAAAGCCACGTCGATGTGCAAATCGCCATCCTGAATGGCGCGGTAGCGTCCGCCATGGGAACGCAAGACAGCTACATCGGGCAAATCGCCTATGGTGCACAGCTTTCCCACCGGGCCGTTCATCGATCCCTGAATCTGCCGAATGACGCCGTTTTTAATATGATTAACCAATGGTTCGTGAACAGGAAACAGCGCCGATGGCGCTAACACCAGGTCTTTTAAACCGCGGGCAGCCAGCTTTTCCATGACCATGTTTACCAGGTAATCCCCATTGCGCAAATGATGATGGAAGGAGATGGTCATGCCATTTTTGATTTCTAATCGGTCAATGGCTTCATCTAAATTTTTTAGAACTTTACTGTCTAAATAATCGGCCCCGCTGGGAATGGGCGGCCCGACCTTGCGGCCCTGCGGTTTGTGTTTGCCGATGCCTTTAAAGGGAATGATCTTTTTGCCATCCACTTCGAGTGGGATTTCACGGCCAATGGCATTTTTTACAGTTTTCATAAGCTTTTCTCCATTGATTAAGTTTTTTTGGAGTCAATTTTTTTATTTCCTAAATTATTAACTACTGCGGTAGGTAATATAAACAAAAAGGACTACAAAAGGCAAGATGAATCAGATATTAGATTGGTTGCAGTCTCTGGGATTTTCACAATACGAAGCGAAAGTATATCTTGCTTTGCTCATGCAACCAGGCGTAACCGGCTATGAACTGGCTAAAAATTCGGGTGTTCCTGCATCGAAAATTTACGGCACATTAAATAAATTAATTGCCCGTGAAATGGTGCAGGCTATTGATTCAGATCCCAAAAAATACCTTCCTTTACCACCCGAAGAGATTCTTTCTCGAATGCGAGACGAATTTCTGGAAACGGTTGATCTGCTTTCAAAAAAATTAGAGCAGATTTACACACAGTCCGAAATCATGGATGAGCACATATGGAATTTAAGCGGTCGGAACAGCATTTTGCGCAAGGTTATTGATTTTGTGTCTAATGCTAATCAGCAAATTCTACTTTCGGTCTGGGATGAAGAATTGGAAGAGATCGGTTCTTGCTTAAAAAAAGCAGACAGGCATAATGTAAAAATAAGTATTGTCCATTTTGGAGAACAGCGCTTGAATGTGGGAAAAGAATTTCGCCATGGGCGCGAACATCAGATCCGCGTGGAACGGGGCGGCCGGCGCATTGTTTTAGTCGTCGATGATCAAAAGATGATTCTGGGCCATTTCAGCGAAGATGGCCGAAGCAATGCCGCCTGGACGACCAACAAGGGCATGGTGTTGCTGGCCAAAGATTACATCATTCATGATATTTACACTATTTTGATGATGAAGACATTTGGCGATAAGGCGCTGGAGATCTTTAATAAAGTTTAGTAACTCAAGCTTTAGCTTGAGAAAAACCCATTTCCCTTCCTTTATCTCTTGCCAAAGGGAAGGGGTGCAAACCGTGCTGGTTTGTGCAGGTAGAGGGTACATTGTAACTCAAGCTTTAGCTTGAGAACTGCACAGACGAAAAAACGTAACTCAAGCTTCAGCTTGAGCTTAGTCAAACTAAAGTTCGAGTTACAATTTAAAATAAGGAGAATAAAAATGAGCGATCTGGCCTGGAAATCTGCCATTACCAAGGTAGAACCAAACAAATTGGTGGTACGCGGTTACCGCCTGGATGAGTTGATTGGCAAGGTTTCATACGCGCAAATGGTCTATTTGTTGTTTAAAGGCGAATTGCCTTCACCGCAGGTGGGCCGCGTTATTGAAGCCATATTGGTATCTTCAGTAGATCATGGTACAACCCCGCCTTCGGTTTTAAGCGCCATTACCGTTGCCTCTACCGGAGCTCCGCTGAACGCTGCCGTGGCTGCCGGTATTTTGTCCATTTCCAAATTTCATGGCGGTGCCATTGAAGATTGCATGCACATTTTGCAGCAGGCTAAAAAACTAATGGATGAAAAAGGATTGAATTACGAACAGGCTGCCGCACAGGTAATCACCGAATTTCGAGAGGCTAAAAAACGCCTTTCCGGTTTCGGGCATCGCATTCACAACAACGATCCACGTACTAAAAAACTTTTTCAACTGGCTGAAGAGAACGGCGTTGCTGGAGATTACGTAAAATTGGCCCTCACCTTTGTAGAACAATTGGAAAAAATTACGGGCAAGCATTTGCCTTTAAACGTGGATGGCGCCATTGCGGCCTTGTTGTGTGAACTGGAAATCGATCCGTTATTGGCCAATGCTTTTTTTATGATTGCCCGCGTGCCTGGCATCGTGGCCCACGTTTACGAGGAAAAAACACGTTACAAACCCATGCGCAAAATCCACCCCACCGAAGTGGAATACGACGGTCCTGAAGAAAGAGATTTTAAACAAGAATAATGGAGGTTTATCATGTCAAAAGAACAGGTTCTTGATCTACTGCCAGAGATTGAAGAGATCAAAGATCAGGCTTTAAAAGAAAAGGTTATTGCCTGCTGGGAAGAAGCCATTGCTTACCGTAACTGGACTAATGATGAGTTACGTAGCATTCCTTTTACCCTGCTGGCCGACAATGTACAGATTCATTTTATTGAGCACGTTCGCACCTGCTGCCGCATGGCCATTGCGGTTGACAATGTACAGGAACAGATGTATGGGGCTCGACGTACGCCGGTAAACCGCGATTACCTGGTGGCTGGTTCCCTGTTGGCAGACGTCGGAAAACTTTTTGAGTACGACAAAAAAGAAGATGGCACCATTTTTAAAAGCGATTACGGCAAGAGTTTACGCCATCCTTTCAGCGGGGTTGGGCTGGCCTTTAAACATGGCCTGCCCCTGGAAGTGATGCACATTATTGCTGTGCATTCCAAAGAGGGCGCCGGCGAAAAACGCTCGCCCGAGGCCATCATCTTCCACCATGTGGATTTTATCGATTTCGAATTAGTAAAGTAATAGAATTTTCAGGCCACTGATCTACACAGATCGAGACTGATTTTTTGAGTTAATAATAAGCCACTGATCTACACAGATCGGCACTGATTATTAGGAATAAGAAAATGAAAAACAATATTGAAAAGGCACAAAAAGATAACCAGATATTTGAGAAAGAACTTTCTCAGCTAATTATTAAATGTGCCTTTGAGGTTTACAATAAATTGGGCTATGGATTTTTAGAAAAGGTTTATGAAAATAGTCTAATGGTGGAACTCGCACAAAACAACATCAAGGCAGTTCAGCAAGTTCCAATAGAAGTTTATTACAAAAATAAGGTGGTGGGCGAATATAAAGTAGATATTCTAGTTGAAAATAAAATAATTCTTGAGTTAAAAGCTGAAAAGTTTTTAAACAAAGAACACGCCGCCCAAATTTTAAACTATCTTAAAGCTTCAAAAATAAAAATCGGTTATTTGATTAATTTTGGTGTTAAGGGAGTGGAATTTAAAAGATTCATATTTTAAAAAAATCTGTGTAAATCTGTGCAGATCAGTGGCTAAAATAAGAAAGTAAAGAAGGAGGTTTGTATGCCCAAGTACAAAATTGCCTGGCTGCCAGGCGACGGTATAGGTAACGATGTAATGGAAGCGGCACGCATTGTGTTGGATGCCCTTAAATTTGACGGCGAGTACATTCACGGCGACATCGGTTGGGAATTCTGGAAACACGAAGGCGATCCCCTGCCCCAGCGGACGATTGACATGATGAAGCAAACCGATGCCGCTTTATTTGGCGCCATCACATCCAAACCAAAAGAAGAAGCAGCCAAAGAACTGGATGATCATCTAAAAGACAAAGGATTGGTCTATTTTTCGCCCATCGTGCGTTTGCGCCAGGAATTCAATTTACACACCAACCTGCGTCCCTGTAAGGCTTACCCCGGCAACCCATTGAACTACAAAGAAGGCATTGATCTGGTCATCTTCCGTGAAAACACAGAAGGCATGTACGGTGGCGTTGAATTTCATCCCATCCCTGAAGAAGTATTCGACGTACTGGACAAACACCATCCCAAGATGGGTAAGTTCCGCCAGTATGGACTGGAGAATTTAGCCATGTCCACACGCATCATGAGTCGGCAAAAATGCGAAAACATCGTTCGTCAGGCCTTTGAATATGCCAAGAAGCATGGTCGTAAATCGGTAACTGTAGTGGACAAACCTAATGTGTTGCGCGAAACCGGCGGTTTGATGATTCGCACCGCACGTGAAGTGGCTAAAGACTACCCGGACATTCCGCTATGGGAAACCAACATTGACGCTCAGGCCATGTGGCTTTTGAAAAATCCATTTGATTATGATATTCTGGTTGCTGAAAATATGTTCGGTGATATTCTGTCGGATCTGGCAGCCCAGTTGGTTGGTGGATTAGGCTTTGCTTCTGCCGGAAATATTGGTGACAATTACGCAGTGTTTGAACCAACGCATGGCTCGGCGCCCAAATACGCCGGACAGTACAAGGTAAACCCCATGGCCATGCTGTTGGCTACTAAATTAATGCTGGAATGGCTTGGTGAGATTGAAGACGCCAATCGACTGGAAAAGGCCATTGCCACGGTTATTAAAGAAGGCAAAGTGCGTACCTATGATATGGGCGGAAACAACAGCACTTTAGAAGTAGCAGAAGAAGTTGCCCGTAAGCTGTAAAAAAGGAGAGTGGTTATGGAAAAACAATTCATCACCTATCGGTTGGCCGAGTTTACCAAAAATCTTACTTTTGAAGATTTAGACGATCAAACCATAAATAATGTTAAGCGTTTCATGCTCGATTCTATTGGTTGCGCCTTTGGCGGCAGCCAGACCCATGATGTAAAAATCATGCTCGATTTTTACAACGAAATCGGCGGTAAAGAAGAAACCACCGTCATCAATTCAGCGCAAAAGCTTCCCATGATTCATCAGGTGTTGCTCAACTCACTGATGATTCGCGCCCTGGATTACAACGACATCTACTGGGAAGAAGACCCTTCGCACCCCAGCGATCTGATTCCAGCTGCCTTGACGCCGGCCGAATTTTTGCACAAAAGCGGTAAAGATCTCATCACGGCCATTGTGCTGGCTTACGAATGGGAGCAGCGCCTGTGCGAATTTGCCCATCCCGGCATTCGCGAAACCAAATGGCACCATGCCACCCTTACCCAGTTTGCTTCGCCGCTGGTAGCTGGCAAAGTGCTCGATTTGTCTGTGGAAGAACTGGTAAACGCCATTGGTATTTCGGCCAGTCACAATCACACGCTGGGCGTGGTTACTGCAGGAAATTTAACCATGATGAAAAACACGGTCGATCCCATGGCCGTGCAGGCCGGTTTGTACGCCGCGCTGCTGGCACAACGTGGTTACGAGGGCCCGGCGCACGTGATTGACGGTAAAGAGGGACTGGTGGACGTTTTTGTGAACAACCAGTTCGAGCTGGAAATTCTCACCGACGGTCTGGGCGAGTCGTTCCGCATTAACCGTTGTTCAATGAAAGCCTTTCCCACCGAAGCTTTAACGCACACGCCCATGTCCGCAGTCATCAAATTAATGCGCGACAACAATATTAAAAAAGAAGATATCGAAGAGGTTACCATTGGAACAGTAGCCCGCGCGGCCGATATTCTTTCTGATCCATCTAAATACGATCCGCAAACTCGTGAAACAGCCGATCACAGTTTACCTTATTGCATCAGTGTTTGTATTGTGGATGGAACAGTGACTCCGGCTTCATTCACTAAAGAAAAAATCTTTGATCCGGAAATTCGTTCTTTCTTACCTAAAATTAAAGTAGTAGCCAAACCAGAATTTGAGAAAACCTTTCCAAAATTAAAACAGGCCAGTGCAGATATTCGTACAAAAGATGGTAAAACTTATTCTATTACTCTGGACTATCCACTGGGCGACTACCGCGAGCCCATGGACGAGGCTACTTTACTTAAAAAATTTGATTCTATGGTGTTACCAATTACTGGTCAAAAACGCCGCGATCAAATAGTTGACATGATTAATCACCTGGATGAAGTAGAAGACATTGCCGAATTTATGGCTTTGTTAAAAGCCTAAAATCATTTAAGGCCGGTAGATGATGTACTTACCGGCCTTAAATTTTTAAATTACAGATTTAATTCACGCCAATTGAACCCTTTCTCTTTTCGTGTGTATTGAATAAAAACGAAAGGGAAGGGG
>JAGHBR010000470.1 GCA_021160885.1 Caldisericaceae bacterium | reverse complement strand
GACCTATGTAGGTGTTGTCAAGCACAACACTTCGATCAACAATTGCCCGGGGCGAAATTTTTACATTATTTCCAATGACCGCAGGCCCCCGTAAAAATACCTCTTTTGATACCTTACAATCTTCGCCAATTAAGATCGGAGATTGGATATTTTCGTTTAAATTTGTTTTGATTTTTATTTTGCTTCCGACAAAAATTCCCTTAGCGATCTCCCGTCCCCTTATCCAGGATGCAGCCTGTTGATTCTTCAACATATTTAAATTCAATGTCCAGTAATAATGTAAATTGCTTAAAGGTTCAAAAATTCCTTCGGCTGAAATGACATTAACCGGATTGTTTTTTTTCAGCAATACTCGCAGTAAATCTGGACAGAAATTTGCAATATCTTTTATATCCAGATAATGAATTACTTCTGGTTCACAGATGAATAATTCAGTAATCAGATTTACTTTTTTAGTTTTAGAAGAATCTTCAAGTTTAAGGATCTCAGTCAGGCAAGAAGTTTTTACATCAAATTTAGCGGCAAATAAATTTTTCACCGCATTAAATTTTGTCACAACAACAGATATCTTTTTTTTCGAAGCTTTGTGTTTTTCTAACAGGACAGACCAATCAAATATGTGAAAGTAGCGCGTATTGCACAGCCAAAACGTGTCTCTAATTTCAACAACTTGATCTTTTAAAGCACCTGGTATAGATGTTCCACTGATAAACACAACGTCATTTTTCAAGTCGTTTTGTTCCTGTAATTGAAGGAAATGATTCTGCAATTTTTTATCAGATTCAGCTGAAATTAAATGTATTTTATTGATGTTTATTTTATTGGCGTTAAGGATAAAATATTCTATCAATGGTCTGTTCAAAATGGGAAGCAATGGCAAGGGCAAAATTTGAGTCAGGGAATTTAAAGCTGGTGGTGACGAGGGAAGCAGTAAAAACGCTTGCATTACTGTGAAGAAAACCTCTTTTTAACCTCTAAACAATGGCCTCTATTTTCATCAAAAACAAAACGAACCTCGTCCATAAATTTAACAATGATCGAAAGCCCCATCCCACCAGCCCCTAGATTTTTTATTAAATCATCACGGTTCAAATTGTATTTTATTTCTTTAAAGATTAGTTTAACACTTACCGGACTTTCAATTTTAGCATAAAGTTCTCCATCCAGAGTTTTGAGAATCTGATGTTCGCTTCCGATTAATTGTTCTGGATAGGGCGGGTAACTTCCCGCTACTTTTAAGCCCTTGCCTTTGTCCGGAAAACGAATATTTAAAGTAGGTGGATTTAATTCAAAAATGATGGTTACCATTCCCTCTTCGGGCATTGGCGTATGTTCCAGAATATTTACAAAAGCCTCGTTAACAGTCGTGCGAAGCATATGCGAAAATTTTTTTTCATGATCAACATTGAAATGCTGGATGATTACATCAACAAAATTTTCGACCGTACTCAAAAATTCCAGCTTGGCCGGAACGGATAAAATGATTTGATCAGCCATTATCTAAAAACTTTTTATTGCATCCTCTTCGTTTTCAAAAATATCAAAAATGCGATACAGGCGGGTGAGTTCAAACATTGCCTGGACCGGCGGTTGTAAACCAACAATTTTCAAATCCCCGTTTTTCATGGTCGCTTTTTTTAATCCAGCCACCAGAGCACCTAAAAATGAACTATCAACAAATTCGCAATTAGATAGATTTACAACTACATTCGAACTGTTCTCTTCAATATTCTTTAATAATGTCTGCTTAAAATCGGCGGCAATTTCTACTGTGGCTCTTTTGGCTTCAATAGTTGCCACAAGCACGCTGTCCTTTGTTTTAAAAGAAAATGCCATACTCATAGCTCCTTATATTAATTTTTCCCACTTTGTTCTAATCTATTTTCGGAAAATGTTTGCATTTCATAAGTTATTTTAATCATCCTGCTCATATTTTAATATTTCGATCATTTTTGGTAAATAATATAAAGGATCATCATTCAAGTTAACATTAAAAATTTGTTTAAACCTTGTCACATCAGCCGTAAATTTCACAACTTCTACACTTCTTGGTGGATCAACGACAACCTGACTTTCAGCCCGGGTTAGTTCCATGATTCTATTGGCCAGATCGAATAACGTAGTTCCTTTTCCTGATCCAACATTGGTTGGTCCTGCCAATGCCTCATCATTGAACAGAGATTGAATCAAAGCTTCTACCACAATCTCAACAGACACAAAATCAATAATTTGTTGACCGCCATAAATATGAATATCTTGCTTTTTAAAAACATTATTTAAAAAAATAGGGATAACTCTATCAAAATCGCGTTCACCATAAACATTAGCCAAACGCAAAATTACCACTTGCAAAGCGCCCATGTTCTGAAATACCTGACAATATTTTTCACCTGCCACTTTGCTAGCCCCGTAGGTATTTTTTGAATCCAATGGATGATTTTCACCTACGGGTAAATAACACGCTTCACCATAAGCTTCACGAGACGAGGTAAAGATCAAACGTGGTACATTATGTTGCTGACAGGCCTTAAGCACATTGTAGGTACCAACCACATTTGTGTAAAATGAGTAGTCCACGTCCTGAACTGCTCCCATGACATTAGACTGTGCGGCCAGGTGGAAAACAGCATTCAGATTTTTAAAATGACCTTCAATTTCCTGAAAATTTCGAATATCTGATTGATAAAATTGTATGCTTTGCGCCTGTAAATGTTTTTGAATATTTTCCTGCCGACCACGGTACAAATTATCCAGAACCGTTACTTCATGTTCTGCCTCAACCAATCGATCAACCAGGTGACTGCCAATAAATCCAGCTCCGCCTGTAACTAAAATTTTCATCATGCCTCCACATTTAACAATTGTTGATTTAAAAAATAAAATATTTGTAAACACATTTCCATTTTGTTTTAGTAAAAACGAATCTATTTTAAATAAAGTTTTAGATCCTCTTTTTCTCTGCTCTAAAAGAGCGGAATTAAAAGCGAATTAACTCTGAGTTGATCTTTCAGAAAATAAATGCGAAACTATTCTAAGAATGTGATCAGTCATTCCAAACGTAAAGAGAAAAGCGTTTAAGGCATTTTAAATTGGTTTCATAT
>JAGHBR010000217.1 GCA_021160885.1 Caldisericaceae bacterium | reverse complement strand
GTGGCCATTTACTTTGCGAATGAGGTAAAAATGAAAACGATTACGCTTAACAGCCGTTCGCAATCCTTTAGTTTCACCTTTCAAAAGCGGCCGCTTAAGGTGGCGGTTGATCCGCAGTTTCAGGTGTTTCGCCGTTTACACTTCAGCGAAATTCCGCCGACCCTTTCAAAGATTTTTGGCGCACAAAAGGTGTTGATCATTTTACCGGATGGACTGCCTGAAGATGACCCGTATCGGCAACTGGCGCAAATCTGGGCCAAAAGTAAAAGCAAACAGGTGCAGATCAAAACAGCATCGCAGATTACTGAACTGCCTGCCGATCGGGCTATCTGGATTTTTGGTGAAAACAATCCTTTTAAAAAAGAAATAGAAAGCGGCCTGAAACAATACGACGCCAAACTGGCCGCGGATCGCATTCAGCTGGAAAAATTTGATTTACCATTAAACAACAATAGCTTTGTGATCAGTGTTCGCCATCCGCAAAATGCCAGACAGGTGCTGGTCTGGTTACGCATTGGAAGTCGGGCAGCCGTCAAGGGCCTGGCGCGTAAATTGCTCCATTACGGTAAGTACAGCTACCTGGCCTTTAACGGAGATGAACCTACCAATATTGCCAAAGGGCAATGGCCAATTGTCGATTCGCCTTTGCAAAAGGTGCTGGGCGAGCAACCGTTAGCGGTTACCGCTCGGCTGCCCAAAAGACCGGCGCTGGCGGAACTGGCCCCTTTATTTTCAGCAAAACGCATGATGGACGATATCCGTTTTCTGGCCAGTACGGAATTAGAAGGTCGCGGCCTGGGCAGCACGGGCCTTGAAAAGGCCGCCGAGTACATCGCCGATCAATTTCGTAAGGCCGGTTTGCAGCCCGGCGCTGATGATGGCACGTTCTTTCAACGCTGGCAGGAGGTCATCAATGCCAAAGACGAAAAGGGGCAGGTCAAAAATGTAATTGGTTTGATTCCGGGCAATGATCCGCAGCTTAAAAATGAAGCGGTTGTGGTTAGCGCGCATTACGACCACCTGGGGCGTGGCTGGCCCGATGTGCATAAGGGCGATGAAGGAAAAATTCACCCCGGCGCTGATGACAACGCCAGCGGCGTGGCCGTGTTACTGGAACTGGCCCGTGTGTTGGGGAAATCGTTTAAACCAGCCAGGACGGTCATCTTTGTAGCTTTTACAGCGGAAGAAGCAGGCTTAAAAGGTTCACGCTATTTTGTGAAGCATTACCATCGCTTTGCACCGGACAAAATCATGGCCGATTTAAATCTGGACACGGTGGGTCGCCTGAATGGTAAGAAGGTAATGATTCTTAATGCATCAAGCGCAAAAGAGTGGCCTTTCATTTTTATGGGCATTGGTTACGTAACCGGCGTGCAAGCTCAGATGGTAACCCAACCTCTGGATGCCAGTGACCAGGTCGCCTTCATTGAAGCCGGCGTTCCGGCTGTTCAAATCTTTTCCGGCGCCCATCTGGATTATCACCGGCCAGGCGATACGCCGGACAAAATTGACGCAGATGGCCTGGTTAAAATTGCCACTTTAACACGGGAAGCGCTCAGTTATTTGAGTAATGAACGGAAAGAACCGTTGACCTTCACGGCCGGCAAAGCGGCGTCACCTGCAAGAAAGTCTGCGCAACAGGGAAGCGGGCGTCGTGTGCGTACCGGCATTTTACCTGAATTCGCCTTTTCTGGTCAAGGTGTAAAAATACAGAGAGTTGATCCGGATTCTCCGTCTTCAAAAGCAGGGCTTAAAAGTGGCGATGTGGTGGTTTCTTTTAATGGGATAAAGGTTACCAATTTACAGGATTACAGCAATCTGTTGAAAGAGCATAAACCGGGTGATGAGATTACCTTAACGGTCAAACGAGGAGACCAGACTTTAAAGGTAAAACTGCAACTGGAAAGTCGCTGAAACCCAGGCTCATCAATTAAAGCGGAGCTACTCAGTGCCCGATAAATGTAGGAGTGAGTTTGAAATGGTAAACGTAATTTAGACCAAATACGGAGGTTAAATGGATGAAGAAAAACTGCTCTGGCGCGAAAAGTTCAAAGTCAGGGCTTACGAAGCCGGTCACGACGGCCGTGTGAAGTTTCAGGCCATTTTTAATTATTTACAGGAAGCAGCTTCCAATCATGCGGCAGCATTGAAGCTGGCCAAAACAGATCTGGATGCCATGGGGTTGACCTGGATACTGTCGCGCTTTCATTTACAGGTTTTTCGCTATCCTTTCTGGAATGAAAAGATCATCGTAGAAACCTGGCCTTCAAAAAAAGAAGGCTTATTTGCTTTGCGTGATTTTGAAGCATTTGATGAAAAGGAACGTCGTGTGGCTTTGGCCACTTCTTCCTGGATGATGATCGATTTTAAAGAACGTCGCCCAGTGCGCTTACCGAAATTTATAGCCGACTATGAAAACCATGCGCGTGGCAGGGCAATTGATGATCCTTTTGATCGATTGCCTGAGTTGCAGGAAGTCCATGCTGAAAAAAGTTTTCAGGTTCGTTTAAGCGATTTGGACATGAATCAACATGTGAATAGTACCATTTATCTGGATTGGGCCCTGGAAGCCGTCCCGGATGAAATCAGAAAAAAATATCAGCTACAGGCCATGGAAGCCAATTACCGTGCCGAGTCGGTCTATGGTCAACGCGTGCAGTCCCAGGTGCAAATCAATAATAAGGATGCCCAGCAGGTCGTCTGGCATCGTTTGCTACGTGTTGATGACCAAAAAGAAATTTGTCGTCTTATTTCCAGCTGGCAGGCCAAATGAGAGTTGCGTTTGGCGACAAAAAAAATTAAATTAGCAGCGCTTTGCGAGGATGGCGGAATTGGCAGACGCGCCAGACTTAGGATCTGGTGCCCGCAAGGGCGTGGGGGTTCAAGTCCCCCTTCTCGCACTTTTTTAATAAATGATTAGACAATTCTTAGTTTTAAAATTAAGCTAAATATTTTCTTCCTATTAAAATTAACACTTGTATAGAATAATTTAAAAGATGGCTTCCGATTTTAAAGTGTGATTGTGAAATGGTTAAATACCAAAACCTCTACCTCAAAGATGGCTCAAAACTTAAATTGAGTTAAGGGTGCAAGAGTATAAGGGTTAGGGAATTTTATTTGAATAGTTAAATGGTTGAATGGGTTTGCAAATGGCAGTGTTCGCCGGGGCAAAAGGTTAAGAGTAGAAAAGCTTTGAAGTGGCTACAAACCTATCCCTCGGCCCCCCTTCCATGCTGGCAGGGAAGGGCAAGCCGAGTTCGGGATGGGTCAAAATAACAGAGTTTAAAATAAAAATTTCAGGAATGTATTTATTTTGGACAACAGTAACTGTTCCCTTTTATTTTCCCCTTAACCGGAAAGGTGGAAGGGAATTTCGGATTTCGAAATTCGAGTTTCGAATTTTTAATCGATCGTCTTCAACATACAAAAAAGCCCACCTGCCAAAAACAGATGGGCATGGTCATGTATCTTAGGAGGAGCACCAAAAGCTATTTAACCATTCCGGAAAATCCCATAAAAGCCAAGGCCAGAATGCCAGCTGCAATCATGGCAATGGGCGTACCCTGAAAAGTCTTTGGAATTTCCCGCGTTTCCAGAGCCTCGCGAACGCTGGCAAAAATGACCAGCGCCAGCCCAAAACCCAGCGCTGAACCAAAAGAGAAAATAATCGTTTCCAACAAATTAAATTTACTTTGCACAGCCAGAATGGAAATTCCCAAAATAGCACAATTAGTGGTAATCAACGGTAAAAAGATGCCCAATGCCCGGTAAAGCGCCGGAGCCACCTTTTTCATCACAATCTCCACCAATTGCACCAGAGAGGCAATCACCAAAATAAAGGCAATGGTCTGCAAATAACCGATATTTAGTGGTTCAAGAACATAGGTTTGGACAATATAGGTAATGGTTCCGGCAAGCGTTAAAACAAAAATAACAGCCATCGACATTCCCACAGCCGTGTCCAATTTTTTGGAAACGCCAAAATAGGGACAAAGGCCTAAAAATCTTGAAAAGATCACATTATTGACAAATACGGCGCTGACAATAATTAATGCTAATTCAGCCATCATTTCCCCCTTTCAAACAAGCGGGACAAACGTTCCATTCCAATCAGAATAAAACCTAAGGACAAAAAGGCACCGGGCGCTAAAACAAATACCAGAATGGTGTTCCAGCTTTCTGGAATCAGTCGGATTCCCAGCCAGGCGCCGGAACCTAATATTTCGCGTACACTGCCTAAAATGAACAGAGAAAAGGTAAAGCCCAGGCCCATAAACAAACCATCCAGAAAAGAATGCCAGACGGTATTTTTAGAGGCAAAGGCTTCGGCCCGGCCCAAAATAATGCAATTCACTACAATCAACGGAATGAATAGGCCCAGCGTTTTGTGCAGTTGGTATAGGGTCGCCTGCATACTCATGTCCACAATAGTAACAAAGGTGGCAATCACCACAATGTAAGCCGGAATTCGAACCCGATTGGGAATTACATTACGCAAAAGAGAAACAACCACATTGGAACTAAGCAACACAAATGTGGTGGCCAATCCCATGCCAATGCCATTTTCGGCAGAAGTGGTAGTAGCCAGCGTAGGACAGAGTCCAAGTAAAAGTCCCGTAACCGGATTTTCCATAAAAAAGGATTTAATGGCTTTTTCTTTAATGTTCATTGTTTTGCTTCCTCATTCAAGACATTAAACACCGTCAAAGCACGTTTAACACCTGCCGTAAAGGCACGTGACGTAATGGTAGCTGCGGTAAGCGCATCGATATCGCCGCCGTCTTTTTTAACAGCCCATCTGGTATTGGCCAGCGAACGGCCGCGAAACTGTTTTTTAAAATCTTCCTTTTTCATGTTGTCCCCAAGGCCCGGCGTTTCTTTGTGATTCAAAACGTAGGTGTCCAGCACTTTGCCTGTTGAATCAATGCCGACCATCAAGTCAAAATCGCCGCCAAAGCCATTGGGCGCTTTTACAATGATGGCATAGCCCACAATCTGGCCGCTGGCATTTTTAGCCGTAAAATATCTGGCCGTAAACTCAGTTAAGCTTTTGTCCAGCGGGTCGTCCGGATAATCAAATTGCCCTAGATTCTGCAACACTATGCGCACGGCCTGTTTGGTTTCTTCTTTCATGTTACGGGCAATGGGTTCCCGCGTGATTTTATTGACGTAAGCCAGCAAAGCTGCGGCAAAAAAGGCAATTAAAACCAGAACACTGATAACCTTGAATCCACTTTCCTGTTTACTCATGACTGCATCCCAAATTTTTTCTCAGGAAAATAACGATCTAACAACGGTACAAAGGCATTCATGAACAATATGGCAAATGAGACGCCTTCCGGGTAACTTCCAAACAAACGAATCAAAGCTGTAAAAAATCCGCAACCAAAACCAAAAATCAATTTGGCTCGCCCGCTGATGGGCGAGGTGACCATGTCGGTAGCCATGTAAAGAGCACCTAAGAACAAGCCGCCACTGAACAGGTGAAACACCGGGCTGGCGTACTGCTGCGGATTAATCCAGTAAAAAATAGCCGTAAAGACAAACACCGTTCCAATAAAACTAACGGGAATCTCCCAGGTGATGTATTTTTTGTAGAATAAATAAGCGGCGCCAATCAACAAAGCCAGAGCCGAAATTTCACCTAACGAACCGCCCACATAACCCAATGCCAGATCAGCGGTCTTCAATTTGGCGATGGCTCCCACGCCTTCTGTTTTCAAAATACCCAAGGGCGTGGCGCCTGTGGTGCCATCAAACTGGCCAGGCACCGGCCAGGAAGTCATTTGCAAGGGGAATGAAATCAACAAAAAAACGCGGGCTACCAGAGCAGGGTTAAAAATATTTTGTCCCAGCCCGCCAAAAACCTGCTTGCCAATGATGATGGCCACAATGGAACCGATTAACAGCAGCCACCAGGGAGCATTAGAGGGCAAATTCATGGCTAACAGGATGCCCGTCACCAGCGCGCTGCCATCTAAGTAATCAATTTTTGAATTGAAAAATTTGGCAATCAACGCTTCTAGAGCAATGCAGAAAAGGCTGGTTAACACAACGACTCGTACTGCTGCCCAGCCAAACATCCAGAACGAAACACCAAGGGCCGGCAATAGCGACAGAACAACCGAGTACATAATTTTACGCGTTGATTCTCCGGCCAACCCAAGCGGAGAAGAATCCATTATTAATAGATTTTTCGCTTCCACTGCTAATTCTCTCTCTTAATAATTCTCTTCCCTAACCTCATCCAATGTACCAGACGGCGATTTGCCGGGCACACATAAGTACAACTGCCACATTCAATGCAGTCCATGATGTGTTCTTTGGCATAATCATCGAGTTTATTCTTTTGAACCATTTGCACGTAAATAGCCACATCAAGCCCCATGGGACAAACACTGACACAGTTTCCGCAACGCAGGCAGGGATTTTCCTGACGCTGCACAAAGGCCTTTTCATCAAAAAAGAGCAAGGCCGACGTGGTTTTGCTGATGGGACTTTCAAAAGAATGGCAGGTGCGTCCCATCATTGGTCCACCAGCCAGTAACAGACGAACCCGTTCGCGATCAATGTTGAATTTGTCCATTATATAGGAAACCGGCGTACCAATGGGTAATAAAATATTACCAGGATGTTCAACAAGGCTGCCGGAAACGGTCACAACTCGTTCAAGCAAAGGCCGATTATGGTAAAACACATTGCGAATGGCCAGCACAGTGGCTACGTTTTGCACAATCACACCTACATCCATGGGCAGGCCTTTGGAGGGCACTTCCCGATTCAGTACCGCCTTGATTAACTGTTTTTCACCACCTTGTGGATATTTGGCCTTTAATGGTACTACAAATATGCCCTCTTCCCGGGCGGCAGCCTTGTCCATCATGTTTAAGGCATCGGGTTTATTATCTTCAATGCCGATGTAAACCGGCACCTCCGGAAAGAGCTTTTTCAGAATCTTAATCCCTTGAATGATCTGAGCCGGTTGTTCTACCATAATTCGATGGTCGGCTGTAATGTACGGTTCACATTCGGCGCCATTGATGATCAGGGCATCGATTTTCTTTTCCGGTGGAGGCGAAAGCTTTACATGCGTGGGGAAACCGGCACCACCCATGCCTACAATTCCGGCTTCCTGAATCCTTTTGCGGATTTCTTCCGCAGTCAATTTATTTAAGTCAACCGAAAGCTCCACATCCTGTTCCAGCACTTCACGATAACTTTTGCCTGGTTCATCAGGTTGAATTTGAATAACCTCGCCAATGGCGCCTCCTAACAGAGAAAAACGGAACACTTTCATCACTTTGCCATCTACCGGCGCGTGCACATTGGACGAAATAAATCCTGAAGCCTGGGCCAGTAGCTGCCCTCGTTTTACTACATCGTTCTTTTTAACCACCACATTGGCCGTTCGGCCAATGTGCTGATTGACGGGAATTAACAGTTGTTTCGGAATCTCTCCGTAAGTTATTGACGCCTGTGCCGAAATTTTCTGTTGCGATGGATGAATACCACCCTTTGGAAACGTTTTAAGCTGTAACATAAACCTGTTCTCCCCGCATTTCTATGGCATTGGTAGGACATGCTTCCACACAGTCACCACAGTTTGTACATTTTTCAAAATCAATGCGCGCCAAAAAGTCCTCAACATAAATAGCCTGATGCTGACAAACTTTCTGGCATTTCATGCAACCAATACAAGCCACTTTACAGGCTTTGCGTGCTTCCGGTCCACGGTCTGTGTTCGAACAGGTCACAATAGTTTTTTGGGAAACGGGGCGCAACACAAGTAAATTCTTGGGACAATGGGAAATGCAAATACCGCAGCCGGTGCATTTTTCTTCGTCAATGACCACAATGCCATTTTCAATTCGCATGGCATCAAAGTTGCAGGCCTGTACACAAGAACCCAACCCCAGACAGGCAAAGGCACAATCTTTTATGGAATCAGCCACAATTACAGCCGCCCAACAATCCTGAATGCCACGATAATCCATGGCTAAGGCGCTGTTTTCATGGGTGCCTTTACATAGCAAAGTGGCCACCTGTTTTTCCTGAACGGACGCTTCCAGCCCCAAAAGATCAGCTATCTTCTCCATAACAATCGGTTCAGCTACCGGGCATGGGGTATCAACCGTGTGATCATTTACGATGTGTTCTGCCAGTGCCCTGCAACCGGCGTAACCGCAACCGCCGCAATTGGCGCCAGGCAGCAAGGCTTCTACTTCATCAATTCTTGGGTCTTCATACACATAGAATTTTTTTGATGCCAGGTAAAGTCCGGAAGCCGAAATCAGGGCAAAGCCGGCTAAAATAAAGCCAGGCAATAAAATCTCTACCATCAATCCTCTCCCACCAGTTTAAGCTCGATCTTTAATCCATTCTTACTTACTGAATTATTCACAAGTCTGAGTACAAAAAATCCCACTCCCAAACCCAACATTGCCGATGCAAAAATCAATAATTCATTGGAAAGTTTTAAAATCATGCTTGAAATAAAAAGCCCAAGTAGAAAGAAAAGTAATGGCAATAAATAGACCAGAAAAGAGTACTCTAAAACTTTGTTAAATTGCAATTCTACCCGCTGACCGACTTTTGGCAAAAACGACAATTGTTTTCTTTCCAAATCAATTCTTTTTTTATTTTCCTGCCCACTAAAACAAAGTGAGGCCATGGCGCATCTGTGGCACTCCTGCTCTGCAGGTTGTACCTCAATGCGAACAAAGTGGTCATTTACCGCAATAATCTTACCAAATTCTTTAATGCTTTCCATGGTCCTTAAATTTTTTAAACTTTACTTAGTGCAAAGTGTGTACCAATTAAATTGGGTTTTACAAAAATAATGGAAAACAAATAAATTCAAGGATTTCTAATTTTTATTTAGTCCCTGATAATAAGAAATTTTTCTCAATGTTTGGTGAAATCGTTCACCTTTTTCTCAAAATTGGGAAAACAGAGAAGTAAAAGGGCATTGGGGAGTAGCTAACATTAACCTGAATTTTTTTCTGAAGATCATCCTGAACTTTGAACAATGTGCTTGCCATTATGACAAATCCATTTTCAATTTCTCCAAAATACAAAAGGTTAGTTGTGCGTACACCTGAAACCAGGAGCTGCAAAAAGAATTAATATCAGAGTAATTGTAAAATCCAACCTTAAAAATTTCGAGGCTGTTTCAAAAAGTGGGATTTAGAATATCATTATCGAATAATAATCAACTTTCCACGAAAGGTTTTGTCATTCGTTTTAACATGGTAAATGTAAATTCCTGACCGTACCTCTTTACCAGCCTGATTTTTCAAATCCCAACCAAATACTGGTTCGGACACTTCCTTTTTCAACACCAGCTCGCCTAACAAATTAAAAATCATAATAGTGGTTTTTTCACTCAGATTGGTAAAATAAATGGCCTCTCCGGCATTTGGATCACTTTTACGGTACGGAATAGGGAAAACATTTACACACTCTACCATTTTGCCGGTAGTAAAAACAGAATCAGGATTGACAATCACATTGCCATTTTCATCTACTGAAACAATTCTGTAGTGATATGTTTTTTCCGGTTCCAGATTTTTCAAAGTGAAGTTATGTTCCTGCGAAAAAACCTCTTCCTTTTCCGAACGCATGCTAAAACTATAATCAAGGCTGTACTCAATCTGGTCTTTGGTCGGCATTCTGGAATGCCAGTAAAAATTGATCGTTGTGCCACTGCCAAACGGATGAACGGCAACGCCGGTTTTTATGGTTTTGGCCAGTACTTTAATGACAAATATAGAAAAAGCCTGAGCTCCGGCCGCGTCCGTAGCCCTGACCATAAATGTTTCGTTTCCATGGAAACCTTGTGGAGCAAAAAAGGTGGCTCTGAATCCATTATCTGTCAAATAAAAACCGATGTAACTATTGGGATTATTCAGCAATTCTATTTTAACCAGATCCTGATCGCCATCGGCATCATAAAGATAATCTTTTAAATTAAAAGTGTAATAAGTGCCGGCCAACATGGTTTGATCCGGAATGGGCTTTAATTCTGGAGGATCATTAATGGGGTTCACATAAACCTTCAAAGTGTCATAATCAAAATAACCATCCGCATCTGAAGCTTTAAACACCACATGATCTTCGCCCCACCAGTTTTCAATTGGTTTTAATGTGACTTCTTTGGCTGCCTGGTTTAATTGAACTTCTACATTTTGCCCGGAAACCACTTCCCACAGTATCTGCGATATATCACCATCCGGATCATTCACCTTATCATGCAGTTTTAGTACCCGCCATCGATCTTCATCAATGTGAAGGGTATCCAGCCCAATGATGCACGGTGCATGTGCCAGGTTTTGCCGATAGATTAACACATTAGTGCTGTCCGAAGCGCCTGCAGGGTCCTGAACAATTAGGGTTGCCTGAGTTTGGCCGTACCAGTTTTCGTCAGCCTCAAATTGTATTGTGTTGTCATTAATGGTTATTTGAATGGAATCAACCGGTAAAAATCTCAAATAAAGATCATCCACAGCATCATCCACATCGGCGATAAAATTTTTAAAGGCAACCGAACGTGGATTTTGTATTGAAAGATCAATGGCCGGGAAAGTTTTAAAAAAAGGTGGATCATTCACTGGCAAAATAGTTACAGAAACGCGTACACTATCGGATTGACGATCCGCATCGGAAACTTTTAACCAAAATTGCTCGCTTCCAAACCAGTTGGTTTCACCGCTTATTTTCAAAATCTTTTTTGTGTAATTAATATCCACGTTTAAATTTTGATAATCGTACGCTTCCCAGAATAAATTTTGTATCGGTGTATCCGGATCCTGAATATAATAATTCAAATTAACAGAATAACTTTCATCTTCATTAAAACGGATTTCAGGAAACTCTGAAATTACCGGCGCTTTAGTCACGGTCAACACCTGAACAATAATTGTATCAATTGCAAAAGATTTTTCGGGATCCATTACTTTTGCCTCGATATATTCAAAACCAGACCAATCTGCAGGAGTGGTAATTTGCAACATCTGTTGATCCGCATCATAGTCCAATTGAACATGAGGATGATTGGCAAACGTCCAGCTTAAACTGGCTTTTTCATTATCAACATCATACACAAAATCGTTTAAAGCCAGGGCAACAGTCGTGTCCTGATTCATTTTAAAATTGGGCAAACTGCTTAACACAGGCGGATCATTCACAGGTTCAACAACCACTTCGAACTGGCTGCTGTCCGAATTATGGCGTTCATCTTCTACACGCACCAAAACTTGTGAGGTGCCATACCAGTCTTTTTCTGGCGTAATGGTCAACATGGTGTCTGCTAATTTTAATGAAAGATGATCGCCCTGCCCCACACTAAATGTTAAAGTGCCCTGCAATTCATTGACATTTTGAACAAATTCTAAAAGGTTGATGCTGAACGGTGTGTCTTCCAGAGTTTTTTGTTGAGGAATCGTCGACCATTCCGGTGGCGTAACACCGGCTTTGGCAACAAAATACATTGAATATTTATCATTGAATCCATCGGGATCAGTAGCCTGCAAATCAATACGATCCTGGCCGGCCCAACTTGAAGGCGTGGTTACCGTCAAAGTCCTTGAAGTGGAATTAAAGTTAACCTGCAGCTGGTTAAAACCACTTATTTGCCATTGAATTTGAGAATCATCATGATCAGGATCCAACACATGTTCATCAAGAGCGAACTGGATAGTTGTATCCGGAGGACACACAATTTGCTCCGGCAAATTCTGGATTAACGGAACTGCAGCCGAAACCGTTTGGGAAAAAGGACTGGCATTTAAGGCAAAATCAACTGCTTTAATGGCATAAAAATAGATCGTACCCTTTTTAATGGCAAAGTCATTGTAAGTCGAGTCCGGAAAGTAAACACTATCTATCTTTGACAAATTATTTTCAGCGTTACCACGAAAAATGCGGTACATGTACATGTCATCTTCTTTATTATTATCCCAGATCAGCTTAAAATGATTGGTTTGAGCCTGGAGTCCGGTGACAAGCAAATAGAAAACAATCAATATCCATTTTATGTTCATTCTTAGTCTCATCATTTTTATTTAATTTCTATGGTTACAATGCGTGAAAGAGAACTTTCTTTACCATTAATAATGCTTGAAACGGCAATGTCAATAGTTGTTTTCCGGGCTGGTTTTTTAATTAACAATTCATGAGCCCAAAACAATGAGTTTTTCGCTTTTACCCATTCTCTATCATTACTTTTACGAACGTAAACCTGATATTGAGCTCCCGGGACATCTGACCATTCTACTTTGATAGCTCCGCCCTGCACATAGGCGTAAACCCGTTCGGGTGGCCGTAAAACATATTCTGTTGGCAAACTATTTCGTTGGAATGAAATCGAATTTTGCCCAAAGCGAAAACTAACACCTATCCGATGCGTGTAACCTAATTGTTGATGATTGTAAAAAGTATAGTCGATCGAAAGATTTTCGGTAGGACTAAAACCGGCGCCAAATGCTGGTTGGAAAGCGGAAAGGTCTCCAAACCAGTTATTGCCAATTCTTAAAAAAACATATTTTTGGTACGAAAATTCAAGGCCCGTAGCCAGGCGCCAGTTTTGATCTACCGAACGGATGCCATCAATGGCAATTTTTAGATGGGCGGCAGGGATGGCATAGCCTAATCCGAGACGATAGGTTAAGGGAAGTGCTTCATCTTGCTGGTCATAGCGAATTTTATTGCCTAAATTTTGTACGGCGGCCGCAAAAGTAAGATGTGGGACAATGGTTTCCATAAAAATTCCAAAATCTACAGCTAGGCCAGAACCAATGTAGCCAGCCAGATTATCCCGAAAATATTTAAGTCCCATTCCGACAAAAAAGGATGGATACGCCTTGTAAGCGATATTTAATTGTAAAATGGAGCTATTGACATTCAGCTTTTCAGTTTCCTGCCCAAAGCGGTCTTTGCCCTGAATTTCCGGCATTCCCATGTAAGAAAAGCCCAGCCCAACAGCCAATTTTGGATCGGCTTTAAAAGCAAGGCTTAAATTTTGCATGCGGATGTCTTCGAACCATTGAACATGCACCAGACTAATTTCATGTTTTTTTAGTTGCACAAAACCAGCGGGATTGAAATAAATAGACTGGGCATCGTTACCAATGGCAGAATAGGCTCCACCCAGGGCAGAAGCTCTGGGACTCAACTGGGCTCTTAAAAACAGGTTGCTGGCCAGACCTGTGTAATCATCACTCAGGCCTACTGCAATAAAAACCCAAAGTATTAAAATGATGCGTGAAACGGATTTCAAATTCATTTTCCTCAGTTC
>JAGHBR010000410.1 GCA_021160885.1 Caldisericaceae bacterium | reverse complement strand
CAGGATCGGTGGCTGTAAAGGTAACTATTTCGCTGCCGTTCCATTCCGAATCCGGAACCGCGACCGTACAAACATGCGTAGCTGAATCAATATTTACCACAAGCTGACTGTTCCCGCTGTAACGCCAATCAATTTCAGCGTCAGAATTGTCTACATCGCTAACATAATCATCTAAATCAAAGCTGACAAAGGATTGGCCTTCGTCAATCGTCTGATCAGGAATATCACTAACCTGCGGAGTATCGTTTACCGGATTAACGGTAAAAGTAGCCGGATCACTATCTGTCAGCCCACCAGGATCGGTGGCTGTAAAGGTAACTATTTCGCTGCCGTTCCATTCCGAATCCGGAACCGCGACCGTACAAACATGCATAGCTGGATCAATATTTACCACAAGCTGGCTGTTTCCGCTGTACGTCCAGTCAATTTCAGAGTCGGAATTATCTACATCTAAAACATAATCATCTAAATCAAAGCTAACAAAGGATTGGTCTTCATCAATCGGCTGATCAGGAATATCGCTAACCTGTGGCGCATCATTAACAGCCGTAATGGCAAATCTGGCTGGATCTGAATCTGAAAGTAAAGTAGGATTTGTGGCGGTAAAGTTAATGACCTCACTACCATTCCAGTTCTCGTCCGATGTCTGAATGGTGGCCACATGCGTTACAGCATCAATTGTGACGATTAAGTCCTGGTTACCGGAATAAGTCCAATTAATTTCTGCATCGCTATTGTCCACATCACTTACGTATTCATCCAAATCAAATTGAACAAAAGATTGCCCTTCTTCAATATTTTGATCAGGAATATCGCCGACCACCGGCGGATTAACCGGTTTTAAATAGGTAATTTCCAGATTCCAATTTTCAATGGTCGAATTGTTGTTGTAATACATATCATCAAAGGCTTTCAGAGTCCAGTTTCCCTGCGCATTGAGGCCATCAAAAACAAATAATCCGTTGTCTGGTTTAAAGGTGCCGCTAAATGGACTGCTACCTTGATAAATAGGAGCGCTGGCTTCATCATCCAGATTTGTGTTTTGATATTCGGACTGGCTGTCGCCATTGTGACTCACCGGGCCGGTTGCAACGCCTGCAGGATACTCAAGCGCCAGGGCCAAATCATTAATGAAACCCGTTATGGTTAAAGTCATGTTTACATCCACAATCTGCCGGTCGTCAGGAATATTTAAGGTAGAGCTAAAAAATACATTATCATCATTGATATTAACCGGCACATCACTACTGTTGTAAACCTGGCTGGCAAAATCACCCACATGATATTTCAGGAATTTAAACGGTCGGTCGAGCAAATCTCCTTTAAAAGGAAAGGTGTTTTGTAATGGTTCTAATGCATTGTCTGTGGCCACAATGTAGTATTCAATTAAATTGCCCCAGCTCTGCGCGGGAATGATGAAATTGTACTCATTCCCCACAGGTCCGTCTTCATCAATAATTTTGTTCCAGGCACTGGTGTCACCCTGAAAAATCGTTCTGTAAAAGAGGGCCGGTTGATTATCTCCACCAGACAGCCCATCGTTGTCCGAAATGATGGCCGTTACCGTTTGATCTTCTACGCTGGATGTTGATTGTAACACCGTGTGAGAAATAAGAGGCGAGGCGCCGTTTTCATTAAAGGCCAGTTTAACTGGCGTTGTAGGCATTTACCCGGCCATAACCAACATGTTCATTCCAGCCATTTTCATCAAACGCGTACAAATCGATTTTATCTGCCGAGCGTTGCAAGATATCTTTCACCTGATCCGCCGTCAGATTACTGTCAGCGGCTAAAACCAATGCAGCCACTCCGGAAACATGGGGACAGGCAGCCGAAGTCCCGCCAAAATGATCAAAATAATCGCCATCCACATAGCCATTGGAGCCGACAATATCTGTGGTGTAAACAATGGTTGGAGCCACCAGGTCTAAAGCAGTGCCATAGTTGCCTCCCCATCTGCGCTGGTAGGCCTGGCTGCCTGGATTCTTTTTTTCATCAAACATGTTAGAAGCCCCGACAGCAATGACATTTTCTAAATAGCCCGGGTAACTTACGTGCCCGCTGCCGCCATTTCCACTGGAAAAAACAACCACACAGCCTTTGCCGTTACGCCCCTGGGTTTTGGCCCGCTGGATGGCGTCTTCTAAAAGCTGGCTGGGCGAAGTTCCGCTCCAGCTATTGCTGATGACGTCAGCGCCGTGTTGCCAGGCGTAATCCATGGCTTCTGCATAGCCCGCATCTTCAGCGCTGCCGTAAAGCGTAAAAACCTTTAACGGTAAAATCTTAGAGCGAAAGGCAATGCCTGCCACACCTAAACCGTTATCGCCGCTGGCGGCCACAATGCCGGCGGTACTGGTGCCATGTCCCTGAACATCGTTGGCATCGCTGCCGTTGTCTGGTGTGTAATCAACGCCAGGGCTAAACAAATTGTCTGCTAAATCCGGATGGTCAAGGTCCACACCACTGTCCAGAAAGGCGACTAAAATATCCGGGCTTCCCCCAGCGCTAAGTCCATGATTGATTAATACGTCCCAGGCCTGATCGGCATCAATATCGGCATCCGGATAACCATTTACATGATCGGGCAGGCTGTTGTCTTTAGTCGCTGTGACGACGGATTGTCCGGTATTCTTGTGAGCCCATTGCTGTGGCCAAAGGGGATCGTTCACGTCGTAATTAAGTGTTTCCCAATTGAGGTAAATAAAATTTGGCTGGGCGTATTTTACTTCCGGCAATTCCGAATAATAATTAGCTGCCTGCAAGCCATTCCATTTGGTGTTGATTTTCATGCGTAAGAGGAAGGTGTTATCTAACAACTGTTTGACCACCTCTGCGCCGACAGACTGGTTCAACTGGTTGATGGTTTGCCGCGAAACATTCTCATGAAACCGAACAATAAAGGTACGGTTAATGGTTTGACGCACACGACTATTAAACCTTCTGAAAACAGGTGTAGCCATGACAATCTCAGGATCATTTTTAAGCTCATTTAACAGATTGAGGAGTTGGCCCTGGGAAAGCGGACTGCTTAAGTAAATTAAAGGCATACGTTTTCTCCAGGCCGGATCACCCATTTTAAAGCCTAAAAAATGCTTCCTGAGTATTTCTTGCATTCGATTAGGTGAATGGTTGGTTTTAAATTCGACGGTCAATTGATCTTTTAAAGGAAACAGTTCAATGCGCTGATTACGGTAAATGTAATAAAAAGAATCAGATTGCGCAGATAACGAAGAAATCATAAATAAAATGAAACCAAAAACCACAATATTTTTCAGTTTTAACATGATGGTTCTCTTTACTTATCAGCAACTATGGAAATAATAATAAACAATCTATTAAATTTTATTAATGAGGTGTGATGTTTTAAATCAAAAATCGGGCATAAATTGATAAAATAAAACCTTTGAAAAAAGCATTAAGCATAGCATTACCGCGCAGGCGGGAATCTCTAAGTTGACAGGTTTAGAGAGTCCACGATTTTTTCAAAGGTTTCTTTTGAGTAAAAACGACATGCTGAAATGAATGTTGAATTTTGAATTGGTTTCTCTTTCAATACGCTGGACAATTCACACCATTCAACCAATCAATTATTTAGCCCTAAATATAACGTTTAATCTTTCGAAGGAAGGACATTAATCCCCAGTCCGCATGTTGTTAATTTAGAAATTACGCCAAATTGTTCGGATCGTGCTACTACTAATAAAAGTTTTACTAAATCTACTGTTACTCATCTCGTTACTTTGTTAGGTTTGATTCGCCTTTTTTCCAGTCTTTTGGCACCTTAAAAAAGAAAATCATCATTTCGAAAGTTAAAAAAACAAAGGCAATCAGATAAACAACAAAAAGAATCCAGAAGGCATTCCCTAACCTTGATGCGTGGTAATAGTTGACCTGAATAATAAGGTAGAATAGCCCAACCAAAAACAGACACGTAATATTAGCCAGCCACAGTAAATAATTAATTGCCTTCTTAACAGTGGCTTCTCTCCTTTCCTCGCCAAACCAGTAGTCTCGGTTTGGAATGTTAACCAACTCTTTTGGAAAAGAGGGTAAATTGGTGATAATAACCTGAAAAAGACCATTGGTAAAGATTAACACCATCATGCTTAAGAACAGGAAGCCGGTTTTACTTGTCCAGTTATCGGCTTCGCCCAGAGCATTAAAATGAATGGCGACTTTTTCCGGTAAATATGGCCAGTAATAAATCAATACCACAAAATGAACAACGGTTAAAGTCCACATGGAAATGGTAAACAATTTTATTCTATTTAAGGGCATATTTCACCAATTGATGGTATCTCCCTGAATATTGATATTCACCTGATGATGAATGTCAAAATTAAAAATCTTTTCAGGATTGGTTAATCGTACAATGCAAACTTCTTTAATTCGTGAAATAGGGACAATGTCATCACCAATGCCGTTCGTTCTCTTTTGGCTTGACCAGTAAACCACCTTTTTCTGGCCCTGTTCATCAACATACCATCCTAAAAAGACGACCGAATGCCCACCGCCCTTTTTCCAGGAGATATTCATAAAATCTCCAGGCCTGGCATTGTTCGGTTTAATACGCTTACCCATTCCTGTGTATTGCACCAGTGCAAAATGGTTTCCATAGCCGTCGGCATTCCATTCGCCCCACAATTTAACATGATCCTCTCTGCGCCCGCCATCTGGTTCCTGCATACGGGCGGCTTCGTACTGGGAATCAGGTAGTTGAATTTCCTTTTGTTTAAAAATCAAATTTAGGGCTTCAATAAACGCCGAATAGGTAGAACCACTGCAATAGCTGGTAGTTCTTGGTGGATTTATTAACGGTCTGCCCAACAATTTCAATTCGTAACCAATAGGAGATTCCGGCGGATTAGCCTTAATATCTGCAAAATAGCCACCGCCATCTGGAGCATGGGACTGAACAATGTCCACACCTTTTAAGACAAAACAATTGTAACCAGAAATGTATTTACCAAAAATTTCAAAATGTCTGGTG
>JAGHBR010000001.1 GCA_021160885.1 Caldisericaceae bacterium | reverse complement strand
TTTTTAAACACCTTTCCTGATTTTAGGCCTTTTCTAATACCAATTGATATAAATTTAAATTTTCATCTTTTTTAATGCAAATTATATTACTACAAATGGACGATCTTCTAATACTTCGCCTGTACCTAAAATACGTACTTCATCCTTTAAATCTTCCGGTAGAACATAAATTCGTATAGTATCCTCCTCTGCATTTACTTCTTTTAATAATAACTTTTTCAATCGCCTAATCTGGTCATCTGTTAATAAACATTCAAAAACGCTCCTTTGAACATGAAATCCCATACCTTTTAAACACTTCATTACGCGGCGGCGTCGTTTATTGCTTACAATATCATAGGCGACAATGACAAATTTTTTTTCAACTTCTAAAAGCTTCATAATGGCGACGCTTCCCTTCCAAATATTGTCTAAATTGCAATACCTGCTGATGTATTATCTGTAAATAATTTAATTGTTCTTCCCTATATTTCTGTTTATGTAATATCAATTTTCGATAAGCTTCTAAAAATTTTTGCAAACCTTCCTTGCTTAATCGATACGTTTTTTCTTCCTCAATAAAATCATCTTCTTTAACTTGTTGCCTGTTAACCACATTTAGCACAAGGCGATCTACAATCGGTGCCCGAAATTCTTCCATTAAATCACTAACCAGAGCAGGATGTCCATAATCCAGCTCATGAAAAAATCCGGCATAAGGATCCAGGCCATGTCCTTCAACCAGCGCATAAACATTATTGAAAAGCATCGTGTATCCCAAAGAGAGTAAAATATTAATCGGATCTGGTGGCGGATGTTTAATGCGTTTTTCAAAACCCATGCGATATTTTAAAAGCGCTTTAAAATATTTGAAATAGAGAGCGCTAAAACTGCCTTCTAATCCACGAAGTGTGTACATATTCTGGGCCTGTTCCAGACTACGCTGTACATTTTGCCAGCGCACTTGAAGCTGTTCAGCCTTTTCCTTTAAACTTTGATTTAATTGACGCAGTTGGTTTAAACATTTTCCAAATAAAATAGCTTTACTGAATTTTAATCGAAAATCTTCATCTTTTAAACGCTCATACTGTGTTTGACGAATAAAAACATTCTTACTGGTTGGCCCGCTTAAGCGTCCCTTATAACGACCATCCATTGTCAAAAATATCAATTCGATATTTTCATGCAAAAGCAAACCAATCAACGAAGAAGAAAATTCAATACGTCCCATCAAAAAAATTCTTTCCACATTACTCAGAGGATATATCAACTTCTTTTTACGATCCTTAAACAGTATCAACGAACGTCCACGTTTGGTTAAACGGCTGCCTTGTTCACTAAGCAGAAGAACGCTCATTGTTTTCTTCTCCTCTTGTTATGGGATGATCGCGGCAGGGCAAGGGAACGAGCAGTTGAAAGGATTTGTACACTTCATTTAGTAACTGAAACACCTTTGTCTGCAGGGATTCACTCTCCTGTTGCGAATAAGCCAGCCAAACCTCATCGAACAATACAAAATAGATTTGGGCAATGTGGTTATAAGCTGCGGTTAGTTCATACAATTCGCATAAAGCATAATTGAATATATCACTTGCTGATCCCTGAATTAAGCGATTGATGACTTTACCTGAAAAATTACTAACCTGTGGATCAATTTTTAGACGATTGCCGGCAATAGTTTCTACATAGCCTTTTTGCCGGGCAAAACTCATCCGCTCCAGGCGCAGATCATTTAAGCCAATAAATATCTTTTTAGCAAACGAAGAAACAAGATGCTCCTGGGGGACATGGCCGCCATTAATTAAGGTATTTAATAAACGTTTACCCGTTTTTCTATCTTCAGGATAAAAAGCCAGATAGATATCATCTTGCGGAATATCCTCCAGTGACAGGTAAAAGTTTTGTATTAAAAAATGAAGTAACAGGCGCGGCTCGATACACTGATAATCGTAAGCTATCAAAAACTTGCCTGGTGGTGCATCGATTTGCCTTTCACGCACTTCTTTTGACCAGGTTTGCAATCCCGGATTCCGATAAGTAATGCGGTTGGTTACCGTGCCGATTTGAATATCAGGAAAAACTAACTGCCCATTAATCCAGATGCCATTTTCTTTAAGATTGGCTATCACATTTTGTAAGCGCAATAACCATTCAGGCTGCTGTTCTTCTAAGGGAACAGGGCGCAAGTCGCGGTTCGCTGGCTTTTTTGAAGTCTCTTTCTGATTCTGTTTACCCAATAGTTCATTCAGCAGCTCTTCTACCTTATCTGAATATTCGATCCTTTGTAACGTTTCAGCGCACTGCCTTCTATGGTATTCGGAATTATGATCTTTCTGTAAACCGTATTGCAATAACTCCATCACTATTTCTTTAGCCTCTGTTGAATTCTGGGCCAAATACGCCAATTGTTGATAATCAGCCTGTCCATACCAGAACAGTGCTTTTTCTATGGCAGTATGGCAATCTTCATATTTTAGATAGCGAAATATTTTTAAGCGCAATCGATGGTTGGTGTCATTTAAACCTTCAAATAAAACTCTACGGGCGAGCGGCTCTTCGATTGCCAGATATAGATTTTCAAAATCCTGCAAAGCAAATAAATACTGGTAATAATCTTCTCCACTTAATTTGGTACCTAACTGATCGATTAAAAAAGCTGTTTCCTGCCTTATGTACCAGTTTTCATCATAAAGCAAAGAGATTAAATAGCGATCTTTTTGCTGTAGACGCAATTCCGGCAGCATCTCCTTAATTTTATTCAATAATTCCAGTTTGGCCCGTTCATCAGATTGCAGTCCAATTTGTTGAATGGTTTGCTCGATGGTCATAATAATGTTCTCCAATGTTTTGTTTTTTACGGCCAAGGCGAGTTAAGTCAAACCTCACTATTTTCTAAATACAATATTTGGCTTCATAACCTTTGAACAGAACGCGATTCATGAGATTAATCAACATTGATAGGGGATTACGCAAAAGCACACTAAAAGGTAGAAACTTACCAATTACCAGATTTTTTAAAGAATAATACGAGATTTGATCAGCAAATCGTCTTCCCATTCCAATTGTGGCCGAATATTTTGAGCTATTTCCAGCTCTTCTTCGGCCTGCTTAGTTTGTCCCTTTGCCTGGTAAATGTGGCTAAGCATGATATGAGCTTCAACGTAATCAGCCTCGTAAAGCCTCCGTTTAAATTCAATAGCCCGTTGCGCATAAGCCTCTGCATCTTCTAAGTGTTTTTCTTCAAACGCAATTTTAGCCAGTTCCAGAAGAATTTTATGTTTAGCTTTCCGGTCACGGCGTAAAGCATCGTGCAAATCGTTTTTAGCCAGCTCTCTTTGCCCATTCAAATAGTAAGCTTTAGCCCGGTCGGCCAGAATATAGGGCTGTACACGAATCTTTAAGCCCATGTTCAATTTTTGGATAGCCTCAGCAGGACGATTTTGTTCAATCAGCAGCCTTCCCCAAAAATCGTACAGCCATTCTGCCCTGGAATTCATTTTAGTCAGTGTAATTGCCAGTTGTTCGGCTTGCTCGTATTTTTTCAGCTTCATTAAACTCAAAGCCAGATTGTATTTTACGTAAAGAGGATCAATATAGGCGCGCTGGTCTTCTTGCAATATTTTTTCAAAGCAGGCTCGGGCGTTGTTCAACGATTTTATGTGTAAATAGCATTTTCCCAGGTAGAAAATGGAACGGTAATAATATTTGCTCATCCTCTGTTTAAAATCAGGATTGTTAGATTGCTGGTAAACTATAATGGCTTTCTTTAACGTGTCTTTAGCCTGACGGGCTTTAAATTTCATGAATAAAGCCACCCCCTTGCGGTACAAACAAACCAGGTAATCCGGAAACCGTTCCAAAGCCAGATCAAACCATTCTACCGCTTCGTTCCACTGCCCGGCATCATAAAAAGTAAAGCCCACGTGGTAATAGGGTTGCGCCCGACCGGGTTCCAGTTCAATCCAACGTTTATAACAATAGCGAGCTTCGTCATAACGATCAAGTTGCGAATAGGCAAAGCCCAAAGACCGTAAAATGAACACGCTTTGGTTTCCGCTTTTTAGCAGCGGTTTTAACAAATCAATAATTTGCTGCCAGTGATTGTTTTTTTCTAAATTTGCTATTTGTTTTTCAATGGCATCCATAGTATTCCCCAAAAGTTTAAATTGTATGGTTTGTTTCTGCAGACTTTTGCGAGAAGGCCTGCCCCAGCTCAATGAACAGAATATATCGAGATATTTCACCTAAAGCTTTTATGTCTTTTTGAGAAATGACGTTCTGAAACCATTCCTTATACCTGTAAATGGCGCTCAAAAAATCAGAAAACGTTTCAAATATTGTGTGTTCATAGGCATACTTTTCAGCTGCCTTTTGATTGAAATTTAATGATGGACTATCCAGAGCATCCATAATTTTTTCACAGGTCGAAACCATCTGGATAAAAGCATTGTATAATTCCATAATATCAGGATCCACATTTCCTGCCACATTTCTTATTTCTTTGGTCAATTCAGCCAGATGTCCAATTGCAAATAATAAATTCAATTTAGCTAACATAAAAAATTCTTCAATGTGATTCATTATGATGCCTCCCTTGTCTTTTTATCTCTTTATTAGCTTTGCGTAATTGAATGGACAAGATAATAACCGTAACAATTCCACAGAGCAGTTCAAACATGGTTTGTCCCATTACAATCTCCTTTATTTTTAAACCTTTGCAGAAATCATTAAATTTTAGAAATTCTAATTTTTTATTTAATTGCTTTTCAAGCCATCTCTAATTTTAACTCTTTTATTATCTGTCTATTACGCCCTTCTCTTCTTTAAAGCCTCATAGAGTACTGCAAAGAGAATGAATTATAAAAATTTTTAATAAGACGGGAGCAACCTATAAAAGTGATTGGCCTTTTCAAAGAACACAGGTTGCCCCGCCTAAAATTTTTAATGAACATCAGAAATCAATGTCTGAAACCAGTTTTTTCGATGGATGAAGAGTTCTTCTTTTTGTAGATAAATTAATGTTTGTTTTAACTTGCCTGAACACAGATAATCAATAAAGTCATATTTGTCTTTTAAAACCAGACAATCGTATTTTTCGATATAAACAACCATATTGCCTCCTTTCGTTTTTAAAATTGCGGTACGGTCAGTGGGTTACCGAACCGCAATTTTTGTGGGGCCTGCATATTTTAGAGGAAGGAATCACCAATCATTTGGAGCGTATTTTCTTAAGCCAGTTTTTATTTTTAAATACCGTCAATACCTTTTCATTTTTAGGATCGCAGACAACCGTTAAGCCTTCCCACTTTTCCGGATTCTGAGGCCTGAACACTTTTAATAAACGTTTCATCGCTCGTTTTCCCAGAAAAAAGTAAAGAGAATTTTTAGCATAAATTTTTTCGCCAAAACACCTGGCTGCTTCAATCATCAGCTCATCAATAGAGCGTTGTTGCATGCGTTTTAAAGCATGGTTTGAAATGGTGACGTTCATGACCGTCCTCCTTTCTTGATTTTTCCCCTTTATTCAGAGGGGATTGAGACTAAGAACGGTCACAATTTATTCAGGCGAGTTTTTAATTTCAGAAAAGTTAGGGTGGTTTTCAGGCGAACGAAATTTCCGTTAGGGCAGACGCAAGAATGAGGTTAAATATTTAAATGATATTACTCTCAGGAAGTTTTATGTAATAGGTAGGTATGCGGTGTTTTTGCTGACTTTGTATTATTAAAAATTGATGGATTTTGTCAAAGGTAACAACCTCTTTAATTTGCCGGTTAATCCGCGGACGTGAATCAATCAGATCCTCATGTTTAAAGGAAGGTATTGCAGTCCGGTCTTCTTTATCGACGTCCGGGCGTACTTTTAAATAAAGTTCTTGAATGGCTTTTTCGTGTGGATTCCCCTCGGAATTAACAATAGAGCGTTGTTTTAGCATGTAGCAATAAAAGGCAAAATCAATTGGTTTAAGCTTAACATTCCATACTTGTTCACGCCATTTTACAATTACAGCCAAGTTTTTAAAATCTAATTTTAAGGTGGGCACAAAGGCCTCGGTTATTTCTTTTTGCGTTAAATTGACCAGATCTTCGTATTCCATTTCCATTGGGCCATGAATGAAAGGAAGAATTTCACGTAGACGAATGAAAGGTATTTCTGCATTTGAAATTTTTATTTGCTTGTAGGGGACAGTGATAACTTTTCCTTGACGGTCTTTGAATATAACATCCTTGCCATTAGCAGGAGGAAAATAAAAATACCGATTGGATTCTAATGTTTCCGGCGCAACTAACACATGAAACAATTTATCTTGTTTCCTTCCATACAACTGCATGGCATACCCCATAAAGGTCGACATGGTTTTTCGCCCTCCGGCAATAGAGGCAAAAATTCGAACATTTTCATCCTTCGTATTATCTCTAATTGTTTTGACAATACAATTGGCAGCAAGACGATTATCATCCTTACTGCGAATATCGAACAATTCCTCACCTTTTTCGCTTTTAATAACTACAAAATCAATCTGAATTTTGTAAGAAGGTATTTCAAACTCTGCGCAAAACTTATAAAATTGTCCATTCTTATTATCAAGTAAACGTTGTTCAAATACCTCTTTTCCATGCCTAGTCGTGATAATGATGATGCGATCAATTTTTAATTTGCGCTGTATGATTAAATCGTAGAGTGTTTCAGTTAAAATTTGGGGAGTGGAACCGGCAACGGTAATAACGATGTTTTTAAAGTTTGAATTATTCATGGGATCACCAAACAGCATTGTTAAAATTTTTACGAATCATTTCATCTTTAGTCAGTAAAGTAGCGCCATGATAGATCGTTTCTGCAACAATTAACCTATCAAATGGGTCACGAGTCCAGTTTAACGACAGGGCATTTTGAATTAAATCAGCAGAATCTGTATGTATTGTTAGCAGCGAAATCGTCTCTCTCAAATCAGTAATAATATCTAATGGTTCAACGTTTATTTTTTTAATTTCGTATAAAAATTGCATTTCTAAAATGGAAATAGATGGGATAAAAATATCATAGGTATCAATTAAATTCAGAGCTTTTGGTGAAAAACGCTTTTGATCCCTTATGTAGAGCCAGATTATTACATGGG
>JAGHBR010000138.1 GCA_021160885.1 Caldisericaceae bacterium | reverse complement strand
GTAAACAATGGCATCCAGAGGATTGGCAATAGAGATAACCATCGCATTCGGACAATACTTTTTAATGCCTTCACTGACTAAATCGGTAATTTTTAGATTGGTAGTCAACAGTTCTTCGCGGGAAGGAATGGTGCCATCGGGACGAACGGTGCGCGGCACACCAGCTGTGTTAATAACTAATTCTGCATCTTGAATAATATCATAGGTCTTTGCGCCAATGGCCCGAATGTCCGATTTAATAACCGGCGTACCTTCGGCGAGGTCCAGACATTTACCTTTGGCCAAATCGGGCTCTTTAACATCGACCAGAGCCACCTCACGGGCCAAACGGCGTTTGACAATTTCCTGAACTAAAACACCTCCAATATTTCCCCCACCGATTACTGCCATTTTGTTTAACATTTGATGCTCCTTTCATTGATGTTTACTTAAAAAATACACTAAGGAATTTAACCACATACTCAATTTAAAACAAATAGTTAAAGGTAAAATCTACATTTATTTTTCAGATTTTTCTTGATTTGCTGGATATCTTTGGCAACTTATCTTAAATTAATTTTAAAATTTTCCTTTTTAGGGGAATTATGACGTATTTAATGCGCGTGATTGTCCTGATTTGGCTCGTCTTTTTAATGACAGCCTGCAAAGTAGAGGAATTTACTGGCTTTAAAATAGAGACAATCAGCCAGAATGAATCACTACGACTTTCAGGGCATGTGATCAGCTATTACACCTCTGATTCTGTCATGGCCGCTTTTGTAACGATTGGCAGTCGTCAAGCTATTACAGATGACCAAGGGGAGTTTTCAATTTTTTATGTGCTAAGTGAATCCGAAAAACGGAACAAGCCAACCCCTGTTGATATTTTTGCAGAGAATTATTATCCCTATCATGACCTGCTTTATTTAAGTCAACAAAACACACATTTCGTTTTTTATTTAAAATATGCTGCCCCCATTATTCTGGATGCTACGGCAGTATTTCAAAGAACCTATGAATACGATTACATTTGTCAGGCTATAGTCAAAGATTTTCAGGGTGTGAGTACAATTCAATACGTCAAAGCGGTCTTCTTTAACAAAGATGCGGTTGGCGATTCCGTTATTTCATTTTTACAATTAAAAGAATATGTAGATTCACAAACAGGAAGATTTCAATCGACTGTGAAATTCCCGGACTGGTATCCTGATCGTTTTTATTTGCAAGTATCAGATAAGGAAGGGTATCAGGATTGGTTGGCTAAAAGTTTAACCGGTATTGAAAAGTTGATTTTTAATCCGTAGTCGGTTTTTATAACTGGACAGATTATGAATTTGAAAACCTTGTTAATTATTTTGATCTTTTTTTCTTTTGCATTAGCGCAGGAAACTTTAATAGGTCGTGTCCTTGATAAAGAGACAAGCCGTCCTTTAACAGGCGCTGATGTTTATTTTAAGATTAGTAAAATAGGTACAACCACGGATCAGGAAGGTTTTTTTAAACTGACCATTCCCAGGAAAAATGTTTCGCACGATTCTCTTGTCCTTCATTACGTTGGTTACCATCCTATGGTCATTCCTTTTCATTTAGTGCAACAAAAGAAGATTTACTACCTTCAAGCGCAACAATTAGAATTAGAACAACCGATTGAAGTAGAAGCCGAACGGCTGAATTTGAGTCGTATGGACATTCCGCATTTAACACGTTCCATCAGAGCTGAGGAGATCAGACGCTACGCTACTCCGGAACTGGCCACATTGTTACGAACAATTCCTGCCATTCGTCTGCAGGGTAATGAAATTGATGGTAAACAGTTAGAGATTAGAGGCAGTAACGCCAATGAGGTAAATGTTTATCTGGATGGCGTTTTATTGAACGATTTAAGCAGTTCAAACACGGCTGATCTTTCGCTGGTGCCGGTTGATAATTTGTCAAAAATTGAAATTCACAAAACGGCCCATATGTTATTGAACGGCGGCGGAGCTTTTGGCGGGGTCGTTAATCTGATTACTAAACAACCGGAAAAGTTGGGCGCTGAACTCAAAATGCGTAGCGGTTCTTTTAACAGCAGACAATATTTCGGGAATCTCGGCTTGCCAATGGGTCAAAACTGGACGTTTAGTTATTTTGGCCAGCTTGCCACCATGAATCCTAAAATCGAGTTTTTCCCCGATGAAAGATTTTTGCCTGACAAGTCGGAAAACAATGCCATTAAGCAGAAAAAGTTTAGCCATTATGTAAATTTGAATTTTCAGAAGGCTTCTTATTTGTTGAATGGTAAGTTGTTTTACTATGGTTTAAAGTACAAAAAACCGGGCTGGCAGGATAATCGTAAAACGCTTATTCTGTCCGATCAAAATCAATTACCCGGGGGCTTCAATCTAACACTAAATTACCTGAATTCTGCCGATGAGGTACAGCGCTATGTGGTCAGCACTTCAAAAGATTTGTATGATTACCATTCTCAGCGGTTTAATGTGCGTCTTTTTAAATCCTGTAAACTAAAAAAAGGGGCTTTTAAAGCCTTCAGCGAATACTGGCATGAACGTTTAACGAGAAAATTTTCCATTCAGGACTCATCTACTGTGCATCTGCTAGAAAATCTTTTCTTTTACGATAATCGAATTAGTTCGAGCATTTTGTACACTTTTACTGAACGTTCTGACAGTCTGAAAAATTTAAGCTGGAAGGTACATTTTGGTTTGCGCGGCGATGCCAGCGCCAGCGGCTACCGTGATTTAACCAATGCAGCAGGCGCCTTAATTACCTGGCGGCAGCGCAACCATCAATGGCGTTTACTCTTAAGCTATGGGCGCAATGTTCGTTATCCTACGCTTTTTGAAATGGCCCTTAATCGTGATTTTACCATTTACACGCTGAATGACACGACTCAAAAGAAATTGGAAGCGGAATACAGCCAATCATTTGATTTGGGTCTGAAGGTGATTAGCGATTATTTTTCGTATTTTTTGCCCCAAATTGAATACGATATTTCCTTTTTTTACCGCACGGTTTACAACAAATTGCTAAAACAACCATTTGGGGAATATTTAGTGCAGGCCCAAATTGGTCGTAATCGAACCCTGGGCTTTGAAGGCGCCATTCGTCTAAACAGGATTTTAGGATTTACCAATTTGCAGGCAGGTTTTACGCGACTCTACATCACCGATCGCTTGCTTTATGAATTTAAACCGGAACTGCAGGCTAATGTTGCCGCGAGTTTTATTCACCGCAATTTTTACCTGAATTTAACCTACTTTTACGAAGGTAAAAGCTACGGCTGGTACTATGACCAGCTTAACCGTTTAAGAACAACGCGCCTAAACGGTTACGCTGACATGGATGTAACCCTTGGGCTGCAGACGGTTCATTTGCCGCTGAACTTTCAGTTGCAATTATCGGTTTACAATCTGTTCGACAGGGCAGGCTATCGGTATTATTATCTGAACAAACGATTTTTACAGCTGACTTTAGGGGTGAAATATTAAGAAACAGCCTGACAATTCTTAGATTTTTAAAACACTCTCGAGGGGATTCGCCCTTCTGTCGCCCCAAAGATCGGGATATGCCAGGCAACTTTTTTGGCCACCTAAATTTAAAATAAAAGCGTCCTTAATACTATTTTATGTATGAAACCTTTGCAAAAATCGGGGATTCTCCAAATCTGTCAACTAGGGATTCCCGCTTGCCAGGCTGTTGCAGATTTGGTTTAACCAAATTGGTAAAATTTGTAAATTTAGGGTAGTGAATTGATCAGAAAGAACAGGAACTTTTGATGGGATTTCTACCATATAATCGATCTCAAATGAACCT
>JAGHBR010000386.1 GCA_021160885.1 Caldisericaceae bacterium | reverse complement strand
GTGATAGAAGCGTATTAACAACCAGCAACTCTATTACCATGATTGGCAAAACAGGCGGCACCAGGGGCGGCATACCGGTAAAAGCCCAAGAAATGGCTGGCGTAATAACCGCCAATAGCAAGGCAAAACGCAAACTGAGCAGCAGCCCGCCTAACATTACCGGCAAAAACATGGGCAAAAAGACAGCCCCCAGACCAAACAAATGGAAAAATTGCGGCAGCAGAACACCTGCCACCGCAAGAAAAGCAGTTAACGGGATTTGTTTTAGTTCCTGTTGCTTCATGACTTACAACCGCACTGAAACGCCTGCCCGTAGCTGTCTGCCCGGCGCCACTAAGTCCGGACGGGTCTTGTAGTCCTCATCAAAGGCATTTAAGACTCGCAAATAAAGGTCAAACTTATTTAGTTTTACTCCTGCCTGTAAATTAAACACTTTGTAATCAGGCAGGGGAAGGTGATTCTGGTTAGCGGCAAACAGTTTTTTAACATATTTGCCGTAAACATTGGCGTAAAAGTCTCCTTTTTCAAAATTAAATAGAAATTTGTACTGTTGTTTTGGATTGTAAGCGGTAAGTTCATCCGGATCAAGGTAAGCATAAGCCAGCTGCAAAGTTAACCCAGGCAGTAACTGCTGCACCAGCTGGACTTCAGCACCCCATTGATTGCTTTTGGGGCCATTGACAAATTGTACAAGCGGAGGCGGAGTTGGGTTGGGCAAGGCCTGAATCAAATCGGTTAATCGATTTCTAAAAAAGGCCAGGCGCAGGTGCCCGCTATTGCTGTAACGAAAGGAACTTCCTACTTCAACACTTTGCACCTGTTCATTTTTAAGCTGGTCATTGGCCGAAGGGAACAAGTAAAGTTCCATTAATGTAGGCGTTCTGAATCCGGTCTGGTAGTTCAAATACAGATTGAATCCACTGGCCATTGTGTATGAAATCCCGGCAAACGGTGAGAGTTGATTTAAAGGCAAAGAATTGTATTGATAGCGCAATCCAGCCTTAACCGTAAACTGAGGTAAAGGGGTGTAAAAAGCCACCCCGTAAATTCCGGCCGAGGTTAAATGATGGGCTTCGGGATTAACTACCAGTTTGCCGTTAGGTAAAAAGGAAAAATCATTTTTAGCCTTTCCGCCATAGTAAATGACATCCAAACCAGTAGCCAAAGAAAGCTTTGCTGAATATTGCAACAACTGGTAAACAGAAAATCCATAGCTGTAATCGTTGGATTTAAAGCCATCGTAAAATTCGTGATGTCCTAAATTGGTGTACAATTGAAAGGCGCCTTGCAAACGCTGTGAACGGTTCTTCAAACTGATTTCAGCCGTACCACGTTGAATTTTAGCATAGGCTCCAATATTTAAAGTGTCCCGTAAACCACGGGCTGGATCATCAAACTGATAAGGCACATAGCGGCCCTGAACGGTTAATTGCCAGGTTTTGTTTAGTTGCCTTTGCCATCCGCCCTGCACATGCCAGGATTCAAACCTGGTTTGAGCCACATGGCCGTCGCTTTTTTGCCGACGCAAAGTAAAAAACAGACCGTTTTTGTTTATCTGCTTTTGCAAAGAAAACGAATAGACCTGCGTTCCAAAAGATCCGATTTCGAAATGGAGCCTGGCCAGGTAGTTGAATTGAGGCTCTGTTACCAGATTCACCACACCTCCCTGGGCATGATCGCCAAACACCGTGGACGATGGCCCGGCTAAAACTTCAACGCGTTCAATATCTTGATTACCGTAAACGTCCGGTAAAGGATGGCCAAAAATGCCCATAAAATCAGGGTGACCGTTTAACAGAACCAGCACACCGGTGTTGGGTTTCCCACCAATACCGCGCAGATTTAAAATCCCGGCGCCATCTGACCCCACACCATAGCCCAACACCTTATTTTCCAGTACAAAAGCCGAAGGAAAACTTAAATCGATTAATTCCAGGGCTGAATGACTACTTAATCGCTGTACCAGTTCTCCGGAAATGGTCTGGTAGCTATAGGCCAGATTCCTGACGGAAGTGGCAATCCGATTGCCAATCACCACAATGGAATCGCTGCTGTTGTAAACTATTAAGGTATCAGAATCGCTGAGATTTTCAGCCTGGACTAAAGAAAAAAATCCGATTAAAGCAAGGATTACTACCAACCGACGCATTTTATATTCTCCTCCTTTATTTTATGGGTTGAAACCTTAGTGGTAATTCCAGATCATTGGCTTTTAATAATTCTTCGTTTTTTAGGATTTGCTTGCTTGGCCCATCCGCTACGATCTGGCCATGGTTCAAAATAATTGTACGCTGACAGGTGTCGTAAATCATGTCCAGATCGTGAGAGGTAATCAGGCATGTACGCCCGTTTTGGCTTACCCAGCGCATTATTTTTCTACGATGAATGGCGTCTAAATTGCTGGTCGGCTCATCCAGAGCTACAATTTCAGGTTGCATGGAAAGCGCCGTTGCCAGAGCTACCAGCTTCTTTTCACCAAAACTTAGATTAAAAGTGGATCTTTCTTCAAAATAGCTTAGTCCCACTTCATTTAATGCCTGTCGAACGCGCGCTGTGACCTGTTCTTTACTCAGTCCAAAATTCAAAGGCCCAAAAGCCACATCATCAAAAACTGTTGGGCAAAATAATTGATCTTCGGGATTTTGAAATACCAGACCAACCGTTTGCCTGACCTTCATTTCCGATTCTGGCGATATCGCTTCCCCCAATACCTCCACACGCCCCTTTTCCGGTTTTAACAGGCCATTCAGTAAAAGCAGCAACGTCGATTTTCCTGCGCCATTTGGTCCAATAATTCCCAGCCTTTCACCTCGCCGAACCTGCAAATTTAATCCCTCAAACACAGGCGATGCCTTCTGGTAAGCAAAATGAATCTCTTGTAACCTTAAAACTATTTTCCCTACATTATTC
>JAGHBR010000191.1 GCA_021160885.1 Caldisericaceae bacterium | reverse complement strand
TTGCAAAAGTGAAAAGAGTTTTAACCTTCTTTATAATAGTATGGGATTCCCGCTTGCGCGGGAATGACAATAATGCTGGTAGAAATATTTTGAACATTAAATTTAAAGGACTTGTTTATTGAATAATGAGATATTATCCAAACAGTGGCTTTACTTGTATGCCCTGGCTTTTCGGAGCGCGCTGGGCGGCTATCTGGCAGGGTTTCTTTTTTATTACAATAAAATCAATATTACGATACCTTTATTCTGTTTGCCGGTATTGCCACGCTAATTATGGCGCCGTTAATTATTTTGACTTTTTTATTGAAAAAAGAACAGACGCTGCCCCAATGGTTTCAAAAAGTGCGAATAAATGCTTATTACTTTTTATTGACCATTGTGCTTATTTACATCCTTTATTTTTTACACAAACAACAGATTCATTTAAAATTTGTGGAATTGTTTTTGGCCTTTGGGATGTCCTTTCTATTTTACTTTTTTCAGAAATATGTGGTGGAGTTTGGACTACCTGCCTGGCAGAATATTTTTACCACGTTGAACTTTGGCATTGGACTGGTCAAATTTATGGTGGCTGGATGGGTGTTTGTGTTTCATGTTTATGATATTGAATGGTGGGTTACAGGTTTGCTTTTATTTGAATTGTTGACTATTCTGGCTCGCTTTAAAGTTTTGAATATGATACGGCCGGAAACCCGGCAAACCGTACGTATGATGCTGGTTAATTATGGATTTGTTTTTGGGGCAAGATTAATAATTGGGCTGTTCATTCCAATAGGCTTTTGCCTGTTTCAAGTCTTGACAAAAGAAAATGTACTGCCCCTGTGCGCCTTGTTAATAGTTATTGGCGAGTTAATGGAACGATATATTTTTATCTTCTCAGCTATTCCGGAATATTATGAAAATGGATATTAAAATTTGGCCACTGATAGACACAGATTTACACTGATTTTTAAATAAAAGTAACAAGTAACGAGTGACGATTAGTCAATTACTTCCATTCAACCAAAATTCTCTTAACCCTTATACTCTTATACCCTTAACTTTTTTAATCCATTCAACGATTCAACTATTCAACCAATTATCTAATGCTCACTCTCAGAGCACTTATGTCCCGATTGCATCATCTCAGTCTATATTGCGTATTACTGATTTTTCCCGCTTCTGTAAAAACGAATTTCAACCTTTTCAATAGTAGCCAGACCTTCCTCGATTGCCTTATCAATTAAAGGCAAAAAGGCTTCAATTTTTTCAAGAGTGTCTACAATTTCAATAATAATAGGCAAATCTTCAGAAAGGCGTAAAAATTTGGCCGTATGAAGACGGCTATGTGCGCCAAAACCTTCGAGTCCACGAATAACCGTTGCTCCGGCCAAGCCCTGTTCCCGGGCTCGCTGTACAATCCATTCGTACAGAGGCTTGCCTTCATAATGATCATCTTCACCAATAAAAATTCGTAGCAGATGGCCTTGTGTAGGAAGTACCATAAAATCCCTCCTATAACATTCTGACCAGGGCATTACCTAGCCACACAAAAATAATCCCGAAAAAGATATGTAAGAAAAGATTTAAAAAAGTGCTAAAAAACTGGCTGTCGCGGGCCAGTGAGAAACTTTCGAAGGCAAAGGTGGAAAAAGTAGTAAAACTGCCAACGAAACCAATCAATAAAAGAGCGCGTATATCGGGTGTTAAAAGTTGTTTCATTTCAATCAGGTCATTTAAAAATCCGATAATCAAACAACCTAACAAATTAACGGCCAGAGTGCCATAAGGGAACCAGGGATCCTTGAACCAACGATAAACCAGGCCGCTAAGCGCGTATCGGGAAATGGCTCCTAAAAATCCACCGCCGCCAATTAAGAATAATCTGTACATTATTAAAACTGCTCCTGTAATTTAAGCCCATTTTAAAAGAAAAAGACAAGCGATGCAAGCAGATAACACAATAGTTTTTTATTTTCGAGTCTTATGTTGTTCCTTTTTGCCCCCCTTTGTCCTTCTGAGCCCCGATTTATCGGGGCGAAGAATCCCATGAAGAACGACGGGGGATTCCTCGTCGCTCCGCCCCTCGGAATGACAGTTCAATGTCATTCCGAGTCCCGATTCATCGGGGCGAAGAATCCCTACCTTCCTGCCCCCCCCCCTCTGCCATTCTGAATCCCGATTTATCGGGATGAAGAATCTCTAACATTTTACTGAACCCCTGTCATTCAAAATCCCGATTTATTGAGACGAAGAATTCTTACCATATTTCCGCCCTCTTTGTCATTCTCGTCCTTTTTAATATATTAAATCAGCGATATGCCTAAAAAACTTTGCTTTTCTAAAAAATATTTAAAGAAAAGCGATTTTTAGATCGAAAATAACATTCTAAGTAACAATATCTACTTGAGGTGTTTAAATGTAGCTGAAATTAGTAGGTTGCTTGATTTAAGCTCAGATTAAATATATATTGCTCATGTTTGAAATACCTCATGCAATACCTTAAAAAGGAGCGCTTATTATGAAGGCTCGTGGGATCATAAAAAAAGTTATTCTTTTCATGATTCTTTTAAGTTTTGGTTTTGGCTATGCTCAGGAAAGAGTAAGCGCCGAGCTGCTTGCAAAGTACTTTCCCCCAAAAGCGATTGACGGCACACCCTACAAGGATGGATTAAAACAAATTTCTTTAAAAGATCATTATCTCTTTGTGGTGGATGAATATGTTGGCGTTCAGGTATTAGATATTCAAAATCCTTTAAAGGCCCGTGAAATTACGGTAATTTATCCGGACAACCTGGCTCCGACACAAAATGTTTTTCTTACGGATTCCTTAGCTTTCATGTCCTGTCGACTGGATGGCGTATGGATTATTGATATTAAAAACCTGGAAGCGCCGAAAAAGATTGCCCGCATCCGGCCACGGGCAGAATCGTATTGGGTAGTGGCTGATTTACCCTATGTTTTTATTGCCGAAGCTGATTCGGGAGTTATGATTTACGACGTTACTGATGTAAACAATCCGCAATTTGTCTCAAGAATTGATGCCGGTGGTTTTGTTTGGGGCGTTGGGCTGTTGCAAAATTTTCTCTATGTAATGGATAAACGTCATGGATTGCAGGTTTTTGATGTGAGCGATCCGCAAATGCCCAGAGCAACAGGCGGACAGGCGGCGGAATTAAAATATATGCGCAGCATCTTTTTCGAGAATGAATATGCTTATGCGGCCAATGGGCCGGCCGGACTGAGCGTTCTGGATATCAGCCAACCAGACCATCCCAAACACGTGCGAACCATTCCTTTAAAAGGCTATGCTTACAGCGCATTTAAAAGTGGAGCTACTGTTTTTGTTGGCAATGATGTTTTGCGGGAATTGCAATTCATCGATGTTCAGGATCCCGCCAGGCCGCAATTGATTGGTCATTATAAAAGCCCTTCTCGCATGTATTACGCCATTAAAAAGGATATTTATGTTTTTGCCGCTGCTGATTCCGCTACCCTTGTATTACGTTACAATCGTCCCCCCGTCCTTTCCGACCTGCAAGATCAGGTTGTTGATGAAAATCAGCTGCTAACTTTTCAGGCTAAGGCCTATGATCCGGATGCCGATGCCATTTATTTTACTATTTCATTTTTGCCGGAAGGCGCTAAATTTGATTCGTTAAGCGGGCAATTTAGCTGGACGCCTACTTATGAACAATCAGGCGTTTATGGTCCCATTATTGTGACGGCCCATGAGCGCACACAAAGTCAGTTAACGGATAGCGATACCATTCAAATTGTAGTGAATCATGTCAATCGACCGCCTACCATCGCTGAGATTCCTGATTACGAAGTGGATGAGAATCAAATATTGACCTTTACCATTCCCGAGGGGCAGGATCCGGACAAAGAAGACGCCGGTAAACTGACTTACAGCGCAGAAAATCTCCCGCAAGGGGCTACGTTTGATGCCCAAACACGAACCTTTAGCTGGAAACCCACCTATGAACAATCCGGTGAATATGCGGTTGATTTTACGGTACGCGATCCGGCAGGCGCTTTTGCCCGCGATGCGTCCGTTATTACAGTGCATCATGTGGATCGGAAACCTACTCTGGCTGCTGTGCCTCCCCAGACAGTTCGGGAAAATGAGTTGCTGTCCTTTACCTTGGAAGGCAGCGACCCGGACAAAGAAGATCAAAATGCTTTAAGCTATGCTGCTTATAATCTGCCCGAAGGGGCGACTTTTGACCCGGCAACGGCTACTTTTTCATGGACGCTAACCTATGAGCAGTCTGGTGTGTACAAAGGTTTACTCTTTGTATTTACCGCCGGTAAATTGAGCGATTCGATTACGGTTGATATTACGGTAAGTCATGTGAACCGACCGCCGGTTATTGCTCAGGTGGGCGACAAAACGGTTGACGAAAACCAGTGGCTTACGTTCACTGTAAAAGGGGAAGACCCGGATCGGGAAGATCTTGGTCATTTGGCTCTAACTGCGGAAAATCTGCCTGAAGGCGCTGTCTTTAATCCTGATTCCGGTATTTTTCGCTGGAAACCCACTTTTGAACAATCGGGAGTTTACCGTGATGTATTGTTTATTGTTCATGATCCTTCCGGCTTAACCGATACTTCTTCGGTTACCATTACGGTAAATCACGTCAATCGTCCGCCAGTATTGGCGGCTATTGCAGACAAAGTGGTAGATGAAAATCAGTTATTGGCGTTTACCCTTGAGGGAAGCGATCCGGACAAAGAAGATGAGGGGAAATTAGTTTACAGCGCTAAAGGATTGCCGGAAGGCGCTACGCTTGATGCGGAGAGCGGCGCTTTTAACTGGACGCCAACCTATGAGCAGTCGGGCGTTTACCAGATTACATTTACCGTTAGTGACGGGCGACTGAGCGATAGCAAATCGACCAATATTACCGTCAATCATGTGAATCGTCCGCCGGTGATGGCGCAAACACCAGCGCAAACAGTAGATGAAAATCAGTCCTTAGTGTTTACTGTAAGCGGTAGTGACCCCGATAAAGAAGACACGGGAAAATTAACATTAAATGCATTTAATTTGCCGCAAGGAGCAGTGTTTGATGCCAACAGCGGCCAGTTCAGCTGGACGCCAACTTTTGAGCAGTCAGGCCAATATCAGGTTTCTTTTACGATTCATGATCCGGCTGGTTTGAGCGACACTTTAGTGGTTCCGATTACGGTCAACCATGTTAATCGAACGCCGGTTTTTGCCGAACAGCCGGCCCAGGTTGTGGACGAAAATCAACCATTGATTTACAAACTCATTCCGGCCAGCGATCCGGATCGTGAAGATGAAGGTAAATTGAAATACAAGGCTCTTAATTTGCCCCAGGGCGCCATGTTTGATGAAAACACATTAACATTAAACTGGACGCCAACGTACGAACAATCCGGAGAGTACACAGTAACTTTTCAGGTTACAGATGGGCAATTTACGGTAGAACAGCCGCTTAAGATTACGGTGAATCATGTGAATCGTCCGCCGGTTTTAGAAGATATTGTAGATCAAACCATTGACGAGAACACACCATGGCAGTTACAGGTTAAAGCCTCTGACCCGGATAAGGAAGATCAGGGCAAATTACACTTTAGCGCCAGTAACATGCCACAGAACATGAAATTTGATTCTACCACAGCCTTGTTCAACTGGACGCCGACTTATGAGCAATCCGGTGTTTATTCCGGTATTACAGTAAAGGTTACCGATTCCGGCAATTTGAGCGACCAGAAACAGTTTAACATTACTGTAAATCATGTAAACCGACCGCCTTCCCTGGAAGCCGTTGCGCCACTGCAAGGCATTGAAAATATGCCTGTTACTTTCCAACTAAATGGTAGCGATCCGGACAAAGAAGACGCTGGTAAGCTGATTTACAGTTGTGAAAATCTGCCGCAAGGCGCTACATTGGATGCCCAGAGCGGCGCCTTTAACTGGACGCCGAATTTTCTGCAGGCTGGTACCTACAATCTAAAAATGAAAGTCACTGATAGCGGCGGCTTAACAGCAGAGCAAACCGTTACAATTACGATCGAAGATTTGAATCGTCCGCCTAAATTACAGCCGATTGAAGCCAAGAAGGTGTTTGAAAATCAGCAGCTCCGTTTTAAAGTGGTGGGTAGTGACGAAGATAGTGATAACCAATTAACTTATTC
>JAGHBR010000283.1 GCA_021160885.1 Caldisericaceae bacterium | reverse complement strand
ATTTAAATGTTTGTATTAAAATGGTGATTTTTTGTATCTTCCTTTTGTGAGTTTAAATAGAGGACAGGAAAATGTTTTGGCGTTTAATATTTCTTACATTATTCAGCATTAACCTCCTTTTTTCTCAAATTAATAGTATTGATCATAAAGTCGAATCTTTGCTCAGCAAAATGACGCTGGAAGAGAAAGTAAGTTACATCGGCGGGGTAAATGATTTCTACATTCCGGCTATTCCGAGACTCGGTTTACCTGAGGTAAAAATGTCCGATGGTCCTCTGGGTGTGCGTGGAAATGGTAAATCGACGGCTTTTCCGGCTAGTATTTTGCTTAGCGCTAGCTGGAATAAGGACCTTGCTTTTCAGGTAGGCCAGGCCATCGGCAAAGAGTGCCGGGCTAAAGGCATCGGCTTTTTACTGGCGCCTGGAGTGAATATTTATCGTGCTCCCATGTGTGGTAGAAATTTTGAATACTTTGGTGAAGACCCATTTTTAACATCTGAAATGGCAGTGCAATACATCAAAGGCGTACAAAGCAATAAAGTCGTGGCAACGGTTAAGCACTTTGTGGCAAATAATCAGGAATATGACCGGCATTGGGTCAGCTCAAACGTAGATAATCGCACTTTGCGTGAAATTTACTTTCCAGCCTTTAAGGCAGCCGTGCAAAAAGGCGGTGCACTGGCTGTAATGTCTGCCTACAATCCTCTGAATGGTGTGCATTGCAGCGAAAATCCTTTTCTGTTAAACCGGGTACTTAAAAAGGAGTGGGGCTTTAAAGGTTTGGTCATGTCCGATTGGGGCGCAGTACATAGTGAAGCTGCAATTGAAGCCGGACTGGACCTGGAAATGCCTGAGGCAAAATACATGTCGCCTGAAAATATCATCCCTAAAATCAAAAGCAGTGAGTTGGACGAAAAAATCATTAACGATAAAGTGCGCCGCATTTTGCGCGTTTGTTTGACCATGGATCTGTTTAACAAAAACAGGACAAAACCGACCATTGACTGGGACAAACACCATGCCCTGGCTGTGAAAGAAGCACAAGAGGGCATTGTTCTATTAAAGAATGAAGACCATCTGCTGCCTTTTAACCCAGAAAAAACCAAAAAAATTGTGGTTCTGGGCCCAACTGTTGATCCAACGCCTACCAGCGGTGGTGGCTCAGCCTACATCAAACCTTATCGCCAGATAAGTATTTTTAAAGCATTAAAGAAAAAAGCTGAACCAGATATTGAGGTCGATTTCATCAATACCGATCGCTATCCTGTTTTTTCAAAGTTAGTGGAGCAAAGCATTTTTTACGCCACTTCTGATCTTAGTCAGACTGGGTTAAAGGCCATCTTTTTTAATAACACGAAACTACGTGTTCCACCAGTTTTTCGGCGTATCGATCAGAAAATTGATTTTGATTTTGGTACGATTTCACCGGCTTTTGGAGTGAAAAGCAGTGAGTATTCCATTCGCTGGCGGGGTTACATTAAGCCGGAAAAAAGTGGCAGGTATGTGTTTGCTGCAGAAAGCGATGATGGTGTGCGCGTGGTGCTGGATGGTAAGACCATTCTTGAAGATTGGAGCGATCATGCTGCCAGGAAAAACTTCGCAGAAGTCGACTTACGGGCAGGCAAGGTTTATGCCCTGCGGATTGATTACTACAATAATAAAGGCGACGGCATTATTCGCTTTGGTTATGGAATTATAGATGAATCCCCCTTGGAACAAAAATTGGCCAGGATTAAGAACTACGATGCGGTTGTGATTGGCGTGGGCTTTAATTCGGACATCGAAGGTGAGGGACATGACCGGCCTTTTGCCTTACCCGAAGAACAGGTGCAATTAATCCAGCAATGTTCAGAATTGAATGACAATACTGTGGTACTGCTTACAGTGGGGGGAGGACTGGACTTTGCTCCCTGGATTGATCAGGCAAAAGCCATTCTTCATACTTTCTATTTAGGGCAGGCCGGGGGAGAACCCGTGGCCGACATCTTGCTTGGAAAAGTTAATCCTTCCGGCAAATTGCCATTTTCCATTGAAAGGCGCTGGCGGGATGCGGCTGCTTACGATTATTATTATCCACCGGCAGTTGAACCACCAATTTACAGCGCGGATTTTTCCAGCGATCCTAAGTCCATTACTTACGGTGAGGGCATTTTTTTAGGTTACCGACACTTCGATAAAATGAAAATAGAGCCGCAATTTCCATTTGGCTTTGGACTATCCTACACAAAATTTGATTATGATGATTTGAAACTTTCGGTAAAATCAATCCGTAATGGTGATCATTTAAAAGTGTCCTGTAAAATAACCAATGAGGGAAAGTTGGCCGGAGCAGAAGTTGTGCAATTGTATTTACACAAAGAAGTCAATGTTCTTGCGGTGGAAAAAGAATTGAAAGGATTTCAAAAAATATTTCTGCAGCCCGGTGAAAGCAAAACTATTAGCTTCGAAATCTTACCTGAACATTTGTCCATTTATGATCACGTAAAAGAGAAATGGGAAGTAAAACCTGGCAAGTACCAGGTGCTCATAGGGGCTTCGGCTACAGATATTCGTTTAAAAGGTGAGTTTCTAGTAAAACCATAAACCTATTTTCTATTTTTCAAAGTTGTTAACGGTTAATTGTCTGGTTTGGCTAATAGGGAACGATCGGGCATTAGATTGACGTCCCTATTCATTATTTTTATAAGTTTTATTTAAAAGAAAAATGAAATTCTGAGCCCATTGAATCAGGCAAATCAGGGAGTAGGAAATTCAAAAAGCTGAAATTTGTCAATTTTGTAATGACGAAGCGCTTCGTCTAACAAATTTTGACGCACAACAAGTAGTAAATTCTTTGCGAGATTTTGTTTCTTAAAAAAGTCAATAGTGTTTGAAATTTCCGGTTCAAAGCCTTGCCCCTGTAGTTCAAGGGGGCCCACTTCATCAATCACCAGCCAGTTTTTGGTCGACCTTCTTTCACGGGCAATAATATTTCTTCCTGTTTGAAAAGCATCTGATGAGAAATAGAATCGTCCGATTGGAATTGTGTTTTCATATTTCTCTGTCACTTGAAAAGTAAATTGCTCATTGAGAGAAATATCAATTAAAACCCGTAATTCATTTTGATCAGGCGTAAGAATACCTCCCACATCACTGCGTGTTTTTGCCCAGTTTAATAATCGTGTTGTTTTACCGGAGCGGATCGGGCCGCTTAACAGAAAAATTGCCATTAGCTGTTCTCAATGGAAAATGGATTCATTTTTTTTATCTGATCAGCTTCTAAAAATAAACTCATTAAAATTAGATTACTTAAAAAATAGCGCCAGCGTTTAAAAAAATTAAATTTGGCTGATTCGTTCCATAGAGTGAAGACAATCACTTTTAACGCAGGCATTAAATCATGAATAGATTCAACCTCCTGCGAATATCGTTGACTTTTTTTGCTTAAAAACTGATGCAAACGCTTAAGTAAAAATGGGCCTAAAAATAGATACCACAAAAGTACCAGAGCAAAGACTCTGAAAAAAACGATTAAACCCTGTATCAAACCATCGTCCGATGAAAAAAACGTTAACGAAGCAAATACGAATAACACTAAAAGCGCCAATTTTAAAAATTTTCTGTACTTTGATTTCGACTTTTTATTTTTCTGCGCTCGCGGTTGCCAGTTTAGCTCAGGTAATTGATTTAATCGTTGAGGAAGATGTTCCATCAGATTGAAAAATTTGATGCTCAACCAACCGACAATAATTCCTCCAATCAAATGAATAGCAAAATAGAGCCCAATAATGAGCTCTGACAGGGAAAAAGAAGATTCTTGCACTCCAAACTTTTTCAGAATGAAATCAAAGAAAACATCAGTAGCCTGCCATAATGATTGCCCGTAAATAAGAGTCAATACCAAAATTTTTTGAACGGCTCCTTCCAGTAAAGCCAGTATGGCCAGTAAAAAGGCAGCGACTTTCAAATTTTTAATCAGCATAAAAAGCAGAAAACCAACCAGCCCCTGAAAAATAACTGCAAAGTAAGCATTAATTGGAGAGTGCGGACTGGCCACCGCTTTAATGATCAGCACGATAAGCATGGATTTCAAAATCGTTCTAAAGTCGGGGCGTGAAAAATAAGCAATCAGAGAAATCAAGATGACGGCTGTGCCACCAATGAACACTCCGGTAAAAGGAATGCGCAAAGCATGCATTAAACCGCCCAGACCTGCTTCGTTTAAAGCCCAGAGTGCCGTTAACCGCTGAATAAAATGATTACGATTCTGATTTCTTTTCAATGGAAAACATCCCACTTAAATGAAGTAGCAGTTTAAATATTTCAATCTAAAATCGCAAGTGAGTTTAAAGATCAGAAATTTGGCGGAAGCATAAAACTTTTGTTATTGTTGATGGTTAATATTCAATTGTAATGCAAAAGATGCAACTGTATCATTAAAGCTATATTTTTAGAAATTGATTAACTAGACTAAAAAGATTCTGATCACAAACAGTAACCAATTTAGTAAAGAGCGCACAACTAATGTGTCACAATTCCCCTAAATACTCATAACCCTTATACTCTTATACTCTTACACTCTTACACACTTCTTCCCAAATAAATTATGAGGGAAATAGTTAAAACGGGTATGGCCGGTTGTATTTTAAAGATCGTTGTTAGGCGTCCACTCTTTCCAGACATTGCCCACCAATGCCGGGCCCGGTTTTAAGGTTTTCTTTCCTGGTTTCCATCCGGATGGACAGGCTTCAGAGCCTTTGGTAGCCCGGACGTGCTGGAAGGCCTGCGTCTGACGAATGGTTTCTTCGATGTTACGACCTACCGGAGGCGTAAGTACTTCCATCGCCTGAATCACTCCATCTGGATCAATGATAAATCGTCCGCGCAGTTCGACGCCTGCATCTTCATCATAAACTCCGTAAACTTTACCTACATTGCCTGCACCATCTGCTACCATAGGGAAAGGAATGTCTTTGTTTACCATTTTGGAAAGTTCATGATCGTTCCACATTTTATGCACGAACTGACTATCCACACTTACTGAAATAACTTCCACGCCCAATTTTTGCAGGGTATCATAGTTAGCAGCGACCGCTGCTACTTCGGTAGCTCAGACAAAGGTGAAATCACCAGGGTAAAAGCACAAGAGCACCCATTTGCCCAAATAGTCCGATAATTTAATTTCCGTAAATTCTCCCTTGTAGTAGGCAGGGGCAGTAAAATCAGGTGCCTTGTTTCCCACTTTTGCTGTCATAAATATTTCCTCCTCAATCATGGATTGTGGTTGATTGTTCTCTTTGGAGGGGGACGCTTCACCAACACGGGCTCCGGTTGGTCGAGCGCAGCCCCCACTTTTTTCTGCCATAAAGCTCTCCTTTCTTTAAATACGTTTCAGTCCATACCCGTTTATCAAGAGGTCCTTTAATTTATGAAATGTTTTTCAGCAATAAAACTTTTTTTTGGTTAAATTTTTTGTCAGGTTTTTCATAATGATAAATGGTTTTTTGTTCCGGTAATTTTTGATTCTTATTAATTGATGTCGGCGTCCAAGTTAATTCCCCAGGGATAGGGTCAAGT
>JAGHBR010000144.1 GCA_021160885.1 Caldisericaceae bacterium | reverse complement strand
CTATATGCCACGATTTTTATTTCTTTTCATTCTTTCTTGTTTTTTGCTTTTTAATACATTATGGGCTAATTAATTTGTTGGTTACAAAAAGAATGTAATTTCAGTTAAAATAAATCAGCCAATATTTGATACAATAAATAAGCAAGAGTTTAGAAAAGGGAAGATGGGAATTCCTGATATTGACCAATTAAATGAAAAATTTAATGTCAAATTTGTTGAAGATTTCTTTAAAATGAAGAAATCTTTTATTAATGAGCGCAATCAGGAATTAAGGCAATGGTTTTTATTCTATTTTGATCAACCGGTTGATGTGGAACAGCTTAGTAAAGAATATGCTGCTTTATCTGAGGTTTTAGTGGCAGAACCTATTCCGATATTGTTTATAAAACGCCTGATGACCCTCGCGTAAACAGCCAGTGGCACATTAATCAGGCCAATGATGCCGATATTAATGCCTTTGAAGGCTGGGATATGGAAACAGGAGATTCAACTATTATTGTAGCCGTAATGGACACAGGAATGGAATGGTGGCATGCGGACCTGGCCGGTTCACAGGCTGATAAAACCGATCGTTGTTCCATTCACGGTAATATCTGGATTAATCGGGCCGAACTTGCTAACCAGGACAGCAATGTAGATGAGGATGACAATGGCTACGCGGATGATTGGTGCGGTTGAGATTTTGTAACTGGTAATCCGCAACTAATTGATCTTGGCGATGATTATGATACACCTGATAATGATCCTTCCGATCATGAGGGGCATGGCACCCATTGTGCGGGAAATGTGGGGGCAATTAATAACAATGGTGAGGGCGTCTGTTCTGCCGCCGGGGGCTGGGGAGAAGATGCCAGCGGTCGCGGAAATGGAATTCATATAATGCCCTTGCGTATTGGATGGAGCGATTTCCCTTCCGGGCGTGTCTCTATGGATTTTGCTGCCCAGGCCTTTATTTATGCAGCGGAAAATGGGGCAAAGATCGCTTCTTGCAGTTGGGGCTCCTCTCAAAGCAGCGCCCTTGATGATGCTTTGAATACGTTTCTTTATGGTACTACGAGTCCGACTGCTTCTGATCCGCAAATTCGACTTATTTTTGTGGCCGCCGGAAATGATGGCAATGAATCACAGGCTTATCTAAATACACGTGATGATTGTATTTCGGTAGCAGCTACCAATTCCAACGATGGCGCTCCCAGTTGGACTAACTATGGTACCTGGGTTGATATTGTCGTTCCTGGAAAAAATATATTAAGTACTTACACGAAAGGAGGTTATGCTTCGCTGGATGGTACTTCTATGGCTACCCCCGTTGCTGCCAGTGTGGCTGCGCTGATCTGGTCTTACAAACCTTCATTAACAGCTTTGGAGGTTAGAGATTACTTGTTCCAGGGCGCGGAAAATATTGATGCTAATCTGGATAATAATCATATAGGAAAAATGGGAGCAGGAAGAGTTAGCGCATGGGGCTCTTTAAATCTAATCCCAATAAATTCCAGGCCGATTGCTGTTGCCGATACCTCGGATCTAAGCGAGGATGATTCTGTAAAAGTTGCGGTATTGCAAAATTATTCTGATCCGGATGGAGATAATTTGACTGTAACTTTACTATCATTTCCTTAAAATGGTTCTGTAGAGCAGATAGGTGATACTCTTAAATATATTCCAAATCAGGATTTTTTTGGCAGAGATAGCTTTCAATATCAAATTAGCGATGGCAATGGCGGCCTTGACTCAGCCATGGTCAGGATTTCGATTCGTGCCGTAAATGATGCGCCGCAAATTATTGGATTACCGGCCTCCCTCATTTTAAACGCAAATGATTGTACGTATTTAAATATGTCTAATTAACAACAGGATGTTGATACTCCCGATTCTTTGTTGCAATGGAGCTTTTATGTTAGTGATCCTGTGGCGATCAGTTACAATTTCAATTCGACAAGCGATACGCTTGAAATTTGTTCCTAAGGCCCAACGGGAACTTATTATTTGTTTACTACCCTGACAGATGATAGTGGAGCCTTCGATCAGGACACCATTCAAATTTCGGTAGAATTGCCGAGCGCTTTGGCTGAACAGCAAACTAATTTACCGGACAAATTCGACCTTAGAGCAAATTTTCCAAATCCGTTTAATCCTAAAACCATTATCCGGTATCAATTGCCTGAGGCGACTGAAGTGACCATCAAAGTGTTTGATACATCGGGTAGGCTGGTTTCAGTACTGATCGATAAAAAACAATCAGCAGGATACCATTCAGTTGTGTTTGATGCTCAATCTTACGCTTCAGGAATCTATTTTTACATTATGAAAGCCGGATCTTTTTTAAAAGTGCGCAAGATGATGTTAATAAAATAACATTGGGCCCTATTTCAGGGCCTTTTTTAATATATTCTGTTTGATCGTAATAATTAATATTTGAAGAATTCTAAAAATATCAATTTAATGGGCATATGCTAAATTCAATAATTCTATGATCGTGAATGAGTGTGACATACAACACTAAAAATTTAAATCATTAACAATAACTTTTATTAACAGTATCCATGGATTTAAGT
>JAGHBR010000448.1 GCA_021160885.1 Caldisericaceae bacterium | reverse complement strand
GTTCATTGATTTGGATGTGGATGAAGACTTGCTGGACTTTCCGGTGGTCTACGCTTCCGCCAAACAGGGCTGGGCCTCGCTGCGAATGGAAAGTAGCGGGCAAAACATGGAACCTCTGATGGAAACCATCATTCACGAAATTCCTGCACCGCTGGCCAGAGCCGGTACCACACAAATGCAGGTTTCTGCCATCGATTATTCACCTTACACAGGTCGTGTTGGCATAGGACGCGTGTTTAGAGGCACGGTTAAAGCGGGCGACTTTTTTAAACTGGTACGCCGCAACGGCAACGAAGAAGACATTCAGATCAAACAACTTTACACTTTTGAAGGACTGGAACGCCGCCCGGCAACAGAAGTGGTAACCGGTGACATCTGCGCCATTGTGGGAATTGAAGATATCAACATTGGCGACACCATTTCCGACCGTGAAAATCCTGAGCCATTACCAATCATTGCCATTGACGAACCGACCATCAGCATGACCTTTACCATCAACACGTCGCCCTTTTTTGGTAAAGAAGGCAAGTACGTTACCAGCCGCCAGTTGCACGATCGTCTGATGCGCGAAACCGAATCGGACGTGGCCTTACACGTAAAGGTTGGTAGCTCGCCCGATGTGTTCAAGGTTTCCGGGCGCGGCATTTTGCACCTTTCGATTTTAATGGAAACCATGCGACGCGAAGGGTACGAATTTGCTGTTGGCCAACCGCGAGTAATCTTTAAAGAGATTGATGGTAAAAAGGCCGAACCGGTTGAAGAGCTGGTCATTGATGTGCCGGCGCAATGGATGGGCAAGGTTATTGAAATTGTGGGCCAACGTAAAGCCACCATGATTAAAATGGAAGAAAAAGGCAATTTACGTAAACTGGTTTACCACATTCCCTCGCGAGGCTTACTGGGCCTGCGCAACAAGTTGTTAACCGCCACTTCAGGCGAGGCAGTGATGTACCATCGTTTTTACCAGTACGAATATTTTAAAGGTTCGCTCCCCCATCGCCAGAACGGAGTCATGATTTCCATGGGAACGGGACAGGTAAATGCTTACGCATTAAACGCTCTGCAGGACCGTGGCGTGTTTTTTGTTGAGCCGGGCGAAGCGGTTTACGCCGGTCAGGTGGTGGGCGAGTACAACAAAGAAGGCGACATTGTGGTCAATCTGCAAAAGGCCAAAAAGTTGACCAACATGCGGGCCGCTGCTGCCGATAAAGCTTTGAAAATTGCACCGGCCATCAAGATGAGTCTGGAAGAATACCTGGAATTTATTGAACAGGATGAGCTGGTGGAGATTACGCCAAAATCCATACGCCTGAGAAAAATCATTTTAGATGAAAACGAACGTCGCCGGGCTGCCAGCCAGCTTAAAAAACAGGCGGGGTGAGTAGGTATAATACCTTAAAGAAACATAATTCCGAATTTTTAATCTATCGACTTTTTTCAAAATCCTTGCATTTTAGAAAATTATTGACTAAAATGATATGCATTTTAGTCAATAATTAAACAGAATGCAGTATTATGGAATTAGCTCATCTAAACGAACTTCATCTTTTGGCGCTTGAGGAAGCGCAAAAATACCCCAGGCGACGTTTTATATTTGATAAAATTGTGAACGATAAAGGTAAACATTTTATTGGAATTGTCGGACCGAGAGGCTCAGGGAAAACGATTCTATTAAAACAGATGGCAGCAAATCATCCGGATTCTTTCTATCTTTCGATAGACGTATTGCCAGATATTGATTTATTCCAGGTCGCAAAACAATTAATTGAAACACAAAGAATTAAATATTTATTATTTGATGAAATTCATTTTAATGCCAATTTCGCCCGTGAAATAAAAAAGATTTACGATTTTCTGGATGTTAAGGTGATTTTTACCAGTTCAGCTTCTTTAGTCATTCACCAGTCAGAATTAGACCTTTCCCGTCGTGTTAAATTTTTTACTATGTTTCCTTTTTCCTTCAGAGAATTTATTTATTTCAAATCAGAAACTTTGATTCCCCGTCTGGAATTGAAGGACATTTGGCAAAGAGGATGGGAACGAACACACCTGTTATACGATTATTTGTTTGAATCCTTTTTAAAGGGCGGAATAATGCCTTTTTCTCTGGAAGAAGAAAATATTTTACCTTTATTAAAAAATGTGTTAAAAAAAATATTATATGGCGACTTACCAGCAATTCAGGATTTGCGTACTAGCGAACTACTGACCATTGAAAAATTGGTTCAATTTATCGGCAAAGCAGAAATCGACGGCATTAATTACACTTCGCTTTCCAGAAATGTTGGAATTACCAAATACAAGGCAGAACGCTATGTCCAATTGCTGGAACGGGCTTTCATTTTGAATGTTGTCTACCCGACAGGTACAAATGTTTTAAGGGAGCCCAAAATAACCATGAATCTTCCCTATCGTTTATTATTCCGTTCATTTGATGAAGCTATTGGCGCCATTCGTGAAGATTTTGCAGTCGAAATGTTGAAAGCAGCAGGCTACGATTTTTTTTACCTGAAGTCAACCAGAGGGGAAAAGACTCCTGATTATCTGGTAAAAACCGGAGAAGCAAATTTTATTATAGAAATCGGCGGCAAGGGCAAAGGGCGTCAACAATTTAAAGGCGTAAAAGAAAATCGTAAAATGATTTTTGTCCACGATGATCGGGTCAATGATGTAAAACGTCCGCTATTCTTATTAGGTTTTTTAATCTGAGTGTAAGAGAATTTGGATGATTTTCCGAAGAATTACGCCTAAAATCTTTTAAGATATTTAAAATCAGCGCGGCAGTTCTGTGATTTTCTTCTTCCCTTACAACTTAGACGGGCACTCTGGAACCTAAAAATTTTCAATTACAAAGCTCAAAAAAAATTAAAACCATTGTGGTAAGGAAAGTTACCACTGTAAATAAATATTGTCTAAACTTAATAGCAGTTTAGATAGGTGCTACAGATTTTAGTTCTGTAGTATTTTCTTATTTCAACAGCACAATTTTTTCGTAAAAAGACCTCTCACTGCTTTTTATGCGCAAAAAGTAAACTCCACTGCTTAAATTCTGGCCACTGATTTTAAACCGATGCTGCCCGGCGTTGAAAATTCGTGTCCCTAATTCCTTTATTTTGGATCCATCAATCGAATACAAAATAAAGTCGATTTTGTCCGGTCTTTTTAGCGTAAACTTACAAATCGCCTGCTCATTAAATGGATTTGGGTAAATTGATTGAATGGTAAAATTTGCCGGCAAAGCCAAATCAGTCCAGGCGATTTGAGAAGCACTTTCGACTGTAAATTTCCAGGCGCCTTTTTCACCAACCAATGGTTTGCTGATGATTTTGCCGTTTGAAGCAAAAGCGGTGATGTAGTAAAACACCTCGCTGCCGGCAGGTTGAGCAGGAATTTGCGCGACAAAACTGTCATTGTTAGTGTAAGTCATTTTTAGGGCGTTAAAACCGGCCGTGGTGTCGGTCGTCCAGTAGGTCAGGGCGCTGTCAATGCCAGCAGAAGTTCGGATGACGGCTGCCACCTGGTAACTGGCTTCGGTCTCGGTGGCTGAACGAATTTTAGCGTGGGCAATAAAAACCGGATGCCGTGCGCCCAGTTCATGCGTAATACAATGAATGGCCCCATCCAGATTAATAATGTCGTCACAGGGAATGCCCACAATGCGGTAACCAGGCAAAGCTTCGCGGTAAATGCGAAAGGCCGTAGTGTCGTATTTTTCTTCGTAGGTGGGAATGATTACCGTTTTGTTAACAAACACCCCATTGGTGTACGTGCGGTAGGCGCCGCCTTCATCCGGGTATTTACCATATTTGTCCGGCGGCATGGGGATGCGTACCACCTGGTAATCACGACCGTAACAGGTCTGGTAATTGTCGAGCAGGTATTGTAAATTGGCTTCAATTTGCGGGCCGTCGGCTACACCTTCCGGGTATTGGCCTACCAGAATGGTTTCTTCGTCCAATAGCTTCATGTGCATGTCGATGTGGTGGATGTCGTCGTAAGGAAGCGTCTCAAATTTAATGTAGCGGTCAATGCCCATGAACTGGTTCATGATGTCATCGATTTCAGCCTCGGTTTTGTCGGAGTTTTCTTCTAAAATTAATTTGGAGGAGAAACCGGTTCCCAGGCCGTCGGTCATGAAATTGCCACCAGTAGCCACCAGATCGTAAGGCGGTTCGGTCATCTGGTAAAGGGGGACATTGTAAGCGTCGGCCAGAGCAGCCGGTAAAACGTCGTCATCCGGGCGGGGACGGTTGTAAATCCAATCGGTGAAAAACAGGCTGTCGGTGCCCTGCTCGTAAATGGAAAACGGGCCGTAATCCCGACACCAGATCGAGTTGAAATCTTCAATCAGAAATTTAATGTTATTAATCGGAATATTGTTCTGCATTAAATAAGCCTTCACCTGATTGGAATCGCTACACACAATATAAATCCGGCATTCTTCCTGAGCGTAACGCACAATTTCTTTTAAAATGTGGTAGTAATCGGCCCAGGTGATCATCAGGCCGGAGAGTTCTTCCCATTCGGCCATGGTACGCACCGGATTGGGCGGCGGCGTCTGGTAAGCCTCCTCAACAACCGGCGGCTGGTAGGTGGGCATTAATTGTTTTTCTTTAGCTGTCAAACCATGGGGTAAGGCAGTTTGAGCCAAGCCAATTTGAAACACAACAAAAAGTAAAATTAATGTTTTAGTCCACATTTTGTTTCACCATTACCTTTTCTTTTAACACAAAATAAAAAAAGGAAGGTGGATTTTTGCCTCCTTCCTTTTTTAAGCCGATTTATTTTACCAGTAGTATTTTTTGTCGAGCTGTGTTTTGCCCGGCCTGCACCTGAACAATGTAAATGCCGCTGGATAAAGTATGACCTGCCTGATCTTTGCCATTCCAGACGATTTGGTGCAAACCACGGTTTTGCGTTCCATGGAATAATTGACGGACTTTTTGTCCCAACAGGTTGTAGATGTTAACCTGTACCGGAGCTTTCTCCGCTAATTGGTAACGAATCGTGGTTTGCGGATTGAACGGATTAGGGAAATTGGGTAACAGGGAAAATTCTTTAATAATACGATTATTGTCTGCGGCGATTTCAGAAACACCAGTGGTATAAATATCCGCCTCCCAACCGGTTCCGCCAATTATCGGATTTGATCTGAACTTAAAGGTCAGAGCGCCCTCGGAATTGGTGGCTTCAATTTCACCTGGATTTTCGTCACTGGAAAAAGGACTGCCCGGTACCTGCGGATACGAATCATCGGGCCCATCGTAAATATAAAGCTTATCATAATTAGCCACAGTAGAAAAAGAATGGAAAACAACTTTAACCGTTGCCCGGTCGGCTGGAAGAAAGGTCATGGTGAAATTTTCACTTGTTCCGTAATTGCCGTCTTTACCACCGCTATCGTAAAAGTAGGCGTCGGTCACTTCAAAGGTACCGTTTTGCATCAGAAAAACCGCTTTTCCGCCAATGTTGATTTCAAAGGTGTCCGTGCAGGAGTAAGCGCCACATTGGGCAGTGTAATAAAGCTCTGCTTTTTCGCCTTCCGGAGCGTCAGCAGAAGCAACAACCGAATAGGAGCAAATCATCGTATCCTGAACGTACAATATGGGCACGGCAATGCTATCGGTTTGAATGGTTAAATAAGGGCTATTGGTAGTGAGAGTCGCTTTGCCGGATTCACTGGCTGCATGCCCCTGGTTGTAAAGCGGAATATCAAAATCCGCAGTTTCTCCCGGATCAATAACGCCATCCCCATCCCCTTGCGCGTCATCATTAATGGTTAAACCATCATTCTGCAAATCTGGCGCATTAACCGTAATCGTAATATCGGAATTCCATTGCGCATTAGAGGTATCTGAAAAAGTTACCGTACAGGTTACCACATGCTGATCCGGCGTTCCATCCAATGCTTTCAGGAAAAAGGCCTGAGGGCCGTCCACTATCTGAGCCGTGTCAATGGTACCATAAAAATAATCGTTGTCAATGATCTCAATGTACTCATCCTGAGAAGACAAAAGGCTTTGCACATCAACCGCTGGTTGATTGCCGATGTTTTTAGCACTAACGTCTAAGTAAAATTCTTCTTTGTATTCAACTTCGTCTTCAACGCCTTCAACCAGATGGTTCACCTCGTATCTATCCACTACAACATGGGGGCCATCGCCGCTGCCCACGGGTTTTTGTTCGTAAATGGTTTCTGTGTTGAAAGCAGTAACCACCAGCAGCGCCTGACCATCCTGAAAATCATGTTCAATGGAAACTTCACCGTTGGCATCTGTTATAGCGCTGTAGTATTTGTCATTTTGTGAAATACAAACCATAGCGCCGACAACCGGACTTCCGTTGCTGGTAATTGTTGTTGTAAAAGGCGTGCCAGCCACTATTTCTTCATTGGAAAGGGACAACGGCGCAGGCGCGGCTGTGCGCACCTGCAAAGAAGGATCGCCAAAAATGCACCAGGTTTGAATGGTTTCTACATCGGACGAGGTATTCGATTCATTTAACATCAGGGCAAAGCCGTTGATGACAATGGAGCCAATGAATGTGCGTTGCTCATTGGTGTTAATGCCGTTTTGCCCCGGATGGTCATCGTAATTGTAACCACCGATTAAAATGTCGTTAAAATAGTCTTGACCACGCATGGGCGGAGCCCAGGGCTGGTTAATGGTGCTTCCTAAAAACATCACAGCACCGCCATTTTCTTTACGCAGCCAGGCTTCGGCAAAACAGTCGCCATCATCAAAAGCGCCGTTTACACAAGCCACGGAAAAAATGAAAGGTAATTTACTACCATTGGTTAAATTGTTAACATCATCGTTGTTGAAACCTGTGGTTCCCCAGGAAGTCATGGAACCATGTCCACAATAATTAATGATGCTTACGCCGTCGTTCACGGCATTCGTCACCATGGCATCCGTTGCCCCGGGATCATAGGCCGTGGAGTAAATATCGTAGGTAAAGGGATCTAATTTATTGTCCCAAATATTCTGGATGTGGTCTTTGTCCACTTCACCATCATCCCCACTGCCCGAACCTTCGGCTGAGCCAATGCCTAAGGCGCTTTTGTACCAGTTCAATCCTGCCTGTGGATTTTTTTCGTAATCAATAATTTTGTTCACCTGAATGGTTACTTCATTGGCGGAATTGGCCGAAAGCCGTCCTACGCTAATATCAGCGTAGTAGTCATCTCCCACCACACAGCCTAATTGCGGATCCATGGGGCCATTTTCACTGGTTCCTTTGTCGGATTGAATGTCGTCGTAGTCTCCAACTAATTGTACATAAAGTAAGTTATTGTTCTCATCGTATTTCTGCTGAATCAAGTCTTTAACATTGGTGCCTTTGGGAACCACATCCAGCGAAACGTTAAAGCCTTTTTCTCTTTTCCAGGAAATGTAGGGTCGGATGGCAGCCGTGTCCCGAGCGGTCGAAATGACCAGAATATCGCCATGCTGTCCATAGTCCAGATTCTGGCTGCTTTCGGTGTAATTCATAAAAATAGACTCGTAAATTCCGGACATTTCTGGCAAAATTTTCGAATCAGGTTGGCGAATTAAAGGGTTGATGGGATTGGTGTCATTTCCAATCAAATGTACGGTTACTGAACGCACAACATTTAATGTTTGCTGTTCAGCATTGTATTGAAATGGGTAAAAATAGACCGTTGTCCCTCGGATGTCTTTAATAATGAACGGTCGGGTTTGTTTGGCTATTTCTGAAGGGTACCAGGAATCGGTAATCGATTGCGGATCGATCCAGTAAGGAATGGTGTCCGGGTTCTGGTTGCGGTAAATCACCCCTCTGGAAGGGAGCATGGGGTATTCTAATTGAACTTCTTCCGTTTCTACAGAAACAATTTGTAAATCCACATTTTTCAGATCTGGTAGCTGAATCGTTGCATGCACAAAAGGCAGGGCCGCATAGCCTCTCTGGTTCAAGCGCACGCCACTGCTAAAATCGATATCGGAAAATAAATCACCGTTTTTATTTACAATTTTAATATCGTAATTAGAAAGTGTAAACGTTAACTGATAGGTCCTGGCTTCCGGTGCCTGGTAATCAATCTGGTAATCCGTGGCAAAAAGAAAGCTGGAAAAAACAAATAATAAAAGATAAAGAAAAGAGCGCATTTTTATTCCCTTTCATCAGGTCATTATTTTTCACTGCAATATACAATCAATCAAGAAATAAAAAATGCCAAATAAATCAAAAAAAGGCCTCGTTTTTTGAATAAATCAAGTGTTAGATTCATTTGAAAGGCAAAGCTCCACATCACAACAGCAAGCCTGAACACTAAATGATCAGCATTTTCATGAAAAATTCCTAATTATTCAGTTGAAATTAGACGAATAAGGAAGAGCAAGGAGGGGCTGTTGCTTAGGAAATTCACATTTAACAAGAGGATTGAATCATGAGAAGATTAAGGTTCATCGGGTTTGTTCTTATCTTGTTAATAAGAACACAGGCCCAGGATGTGCAACTTTTTCCAGGAGCGACCTGGTTGCAAGATGTACACTGGGCTGGTACCATTTATGCCGGCATCAGCGCCCCTATTATGGTGGATGTGCAGGCCCACGCAGGCAATCATGGCGAACTTACCTTTTACCTGAAAGAAGATGCTGACAAAGCCCGACCTTACATTGAAGAAATCCATTCAAGAGGGCAGAAATACTGGGTGAATATGGATGCTTCTCGACTGGAAGGATTGACAGGCCAGGATATTGTAGATGATGATCAGGGTATCACTGATCCCTATTTTGGCGCCAAGGTTTCTTTAGAAGGTCATGTACATGATTCTTACAAAAACATTAATCGTCCGGCCTGGCGAAATTACGTGATTAAGTGCATTAAACGCGCCATTGATGCCGGAGCCGATGGCTCACAACACGATGGGGCCTGGCCGATAAATGATTCTTTTGACGATGACGATCTGGAAGCATTTAAACAATACGTTATTGACAATAGTATTAACACCTATGATTGGGACTACAATAATCAGACTTTTGCCGAGTACCTTTTAAGTAAAGGGAAGACAGATGACAATGTGTTTAATAATGACAGTGATCCCGAAGAAGTAAAAGAATTAATTAAACACTGGAAAGATTTTAAAGCGGTTCAAACCTTAAAATCCTGGCAGATGATTAGCGATAGTTGTAAGACTTATGCTCAAAGTTTAGGAAAAGAGTACACCCTGGCGGTTAATGCGGCTTCTGAATTTGGCACGAAAAAAGGGCATGCTTATTTTGCCAGTGATTACTACATTGGTGAATTTTTTGGCTGGGGCAATTATTATCCATTAACAGGGAGTGTTACAGCCCGGGCTAAAATGGCTGAGGCTTTTGGAAAACGTTTTATTTGCTGGTCCAGTCCAACCCTGGAAGACATTGACGACGGTGATCCCAATACCGGTTATGGCATCGAAATAGACAGCGAAGCTGAAAAGATTCTGGCTGCTCAGCTCTACGCCAGCGGAGGGCTTCCGCAACTTAAATATCCTGCTGACCGTACCTATCCCGTGTTTTATCTGGCGCAGACCAATAGCGAACTTTTAAATTCGGTTGCTCCGTTTGGTGAAACTGCGGTATTAATGTCTCAGGCACAGGTTCTGGAAGACAACCGTGGATTGGAAGGATTGCTGGTAGTGTTACAGGATATTAATCGCAGTCTTGAAGTCAAGTGGTTAAAATCCAATTTACTGAATTTACAGGATGATTTTACACTAAGCGATATTCAATCTTACAAAGTAGTCTTTTTACCAGAGGTGTTTTATTTAACCGACAATCAAAAAAATGTTTTGTTGAATTACATGGATGCCGGTGGAACCATTGTTGCTGTGCGAGGAAATGTAGAATATTGCGGGCAGTACGACGAGCAGGGTAATGAAAATACGGTTACGGCCTGGACAAACATTGCCAATCAGGCAAATTCAGGTGTGTTTAATTATGGCAACGGACGCTACATTAATATTGCACACAATATCCTGGAATCGAATGGCTATCCGCCGCCACTTTATGGAATGGCCTATTTGAATTACAAAGCTGATCCTGAAAACAATGACGTTGCCGTGGCCATTCGAGACACCATCCAGAAGTGGATGGATGTAGCCATTCCTGTGCGTGAAGTAGCAGGCACATCAATGCCATTTTATGTGCGATTTTTCAGATATCAGGACAGCAGTGCGCATCGTTACGTTTATCAGGTATTAGCGGATTCCGTCATTTTAAGTACGCGTCAGCCAGTGCCAGTCAATGCTTTCACCGTGGAGCTGGCTGTTTCGCCATCGTCTTATGGTCAGTTATTTAAAGCCACCTGGTATTCCATAGATAATCCGCAAGGCGAAGAGATTGGCCACGATTTGACGGTTGATCAAAATACCGGTCGTATTACAATTACCATTCCCACCTTTTCCAGATGGGGATTTGTGCATTTAGATGGTTCAGAAAGCGCTGCTCCAAATTTGAAAATTGGTAATCTGGCCATTAATGGCTTAAAAGAATACAGACGATTAAAAAGCAAATCCGATGTAACCGGTTCCTGGGAAGTTTTGTCTGGCAATCCTGAGCTTTTTGAAGTGGAAGTTTGGACTAACATTCGAAATGTGGGTTCACCAGTAATCAGCAATCAATTGTCTGGAAAGGCAGAACAAAATTCGAATTTTAAAGAAGATGAATTTAAGAAAAAATATCTGGAAGGCGCTGTACGCCTGCTTTCAACTCGAATCAGTGCAGTCAATACAGAATACAAGATTGAAGGGAGTGCTCTTCATGATAGTGTGGTTTATCTTTACCGCGTAAGAGCCATTCAAAATACAGACACCTCAAAATGGATTTTCCGTTTCTTTTACCGAAATGCGCCTCCTGGAGCGCCTCATACTTCGCAAATTTTTACAGCCCTGCAAAACCTGTGGTATTACACCGATAATGCTTCTTCGCCACCAGACACCAGCTATCACCCCATCATTGCATTTAATAAGGCCCCCAACTATGGTGGTGATTATGAATTGGATTCGCTTTTGTACGGTTTTTACGTTTACACCGATAGCCTAGGAAATAAGCAGGGGGACACCCTCTCGACTCTTTACTTAATCGGAAAACAGTTCAAGCATAAACTGGCCTGGAATCAATCCATGCCCGATGCTCGAGGCGATATTCAAGATACGGTTGAATTTTCTTTAGAACCTTACGAAAATTTCGGCATCTATTTTAGAGCCATTGCCACAGATGGGATTGACAGCAGCGACTTTAGCCCCTGGTTCTGGTTTTATCTGGATAATCACAACGATCCGCCTAATCCATTTCATCTGGTTGAACCGGCCAATTACAGTAATCTTGAAAAAGAAGTGCCATTTAAATGGAGTAATAATGGCGATCCTGATCCTTTTAACAAAGAGAATCTAACCATCAGCCGGGTGGAAATTCTGTTTGATTCTTTGCCAACCTTCAGTTCACCCGGGCTTAGAGTTTACACGGTGGATCGTAATGGCGATGAATTTGAAAAAGACACAATAGTCGTAAATTTACCATATAACTTTTTTAATGCCGAAGGATTGAGCACTTACCCGATCGTTTATTGGAAAGCCAGAATGTACGATTATGATTGGCATTCAGCCGATGGCTCACAACGATTATTCAATGATAGTCAGGAAACCTTTGCCTTTTTTATTAGTAGTTTTTCGCAAAATTTGACAACACCACAATTAAAATTACCAGTCGACCATGCTCAGTTTTTACCTCTTTTTGTAAAATTGGAATGGCAAGCGGTAAATGGAGCGGAATTCTACATTTTGCAGGTGGCTAAAGATCCGCATTTCAACACGAGAATTGTAGATGATCCAAACATCAAAAAAACAGATTTTGAGGTGGGTAAGCTCGAACCCAAAACGACTTATTTCTGGCGTGTAAAAGCCCGAAATGCCAGTGGCCAGAGTAATTGGTCGACTGTATGGCAGTTTACAACCCTGTCAGAACCGGAGCCGGTTGTTTTGATTTTCCCTGGTGACAATAGCACTGTTTTCGAAGACACCGTGCGGTTTAGCTGGTTTAGAGCCAAACCATTCACTGAGCATTATGGCTTCGAATATTCAACAGATCCGGCCTTTAATAAGCCTTTTGTTGATACAACCGTGGTTGATACGTTTTACTACATGAGTGGATTTAAATCAGGTCAGACTTATTACTGGCGAGTGCGGGCTTTTAATCAGGCTGGTTGGGGTAATTACAGTACGATTCGCAATTTTAAAGTTGAATTAACGGCCATAGAACAAAACCGTATTCCACAGGCCTATGCATTGTCACAAAATTATCCGAATCCTTTTAATCCTGGAACACATATTTCATTCTCGTTACCGGAACGCGCCTATGTGAAGATAGAATTGTTTACTGCCAATGGGCAAAAAGTGGGAACTATTTTCGAAGGGGAAAAGCCAGCAGGAAAATATCAGATTGAAATAAAAGCATTGAATATGCCAAGTGGAATTTATTTTTACAAAATGACAACACAAAAATATCAGTGTACACGGAAAATGATTTTGTTGAAGTAAAATTTGTTTTCAAAATTAAGAAGTCCTCTGGTAATGTTAACCAGGGGCTTATTTTTCAAGAGTAAGAGTGAGGAACGCGGAGTAAATTTTAAGTTCGGCACCTGAGAAAAGTGGATGCAATTACAAATAAGAAAGCTTTGAAATAATAATTTTTATTAAAAAACTCACCCCCTCTTTCCCCCTCTCTTTATTAAAG
>JAGHBR010000023.1 GCA_021160885.1 Caldisericaceae bacterium | reverse complement strand
TACAATATTATCTATTTGAGTAAGCAGCTTATCTGTACGAGAACGTTTTTTACGACGATTGAATGCACTATCCAAAATAGAAAGTTGAGATTTTGCCTGACCGATCATAAAAAATCCCCTTATCTTTATTATTTTCAACAAGATAAGGTATATTTTTATACAGTGCAAGTTTTGAATAAATCAAAGGTTTCTTTTTATTTATGAAGCCTTTGAAAAAATCGGGGATTCTCCACCAAACCTGTCAATTTAGGGATTCCAGCCTGCACGGGAATGACATTCTAATGATCTTTTCAAAGATTTCTTTATATGAATTTTAATCTGTGCAAATCAGTGGCTAACTTTTTTCTGTTTAGTTGATCATCACTCACAACACACATTGCGTGGTAAATCGAACACAATGCTGAAAAAGTTGCTCAGCAAAAAGCCGGTTACGCCCCAGATTTCCTCACCGTTAAAATGATAATAATGCAACTGCCAGCGCACACCGTCTCTGGTAACCATTCTGGTTTTAAAATGCCGTTCATCTAGCAGGTGCAAAAGCGGCGCTTCAATCAGATAATCGATTTCATCATCACTGATTTTAAAATCGTAAGGATAAGGCATAACGCCAACGAATGGTGTAACCAGGTAGTGGGTATTAGTTAAAAAATGATCTGTCTGCCCTAAAATCTCAATGTGTGAAGGATCAACACCGATTTCCTCCTGCGTTTCCCGCAAAGCGGTTTGTAGCAGGTCTCGGTCTTGCGGGTCATGGCGACCACCAGGCAGGGATATCTGGTTTTTGTGGTGCTCCACTTTGTCCGTTCGTTTGGTAAACAGTAAATAAGGCTGCTGGTCTTTAAAAAACAAGGGAAACAAAACCGCTGCCGGCACGCCTTTAACCTTCTCATCAAAGCGGAAGGTTTTGGGCTGGTGTTTGGCCAATCGCTGTTTAATATGTTCGATCAACCGTTCAGGTTGGCTGCAGATGTCTAAAATTTCTTTTTCTGTCATCAAGATCTTTTAATCCGACTGGTACTCTTCGTCTTTAATCTGGTAATCTTCCAATTTATTATAAAGCGATTTACGACTGATGCCCAACAATTCAGCAGCCTTCAATTTGTTGCCCCCTACCATTTTGAGAGTTTTGACAATCGTAAGCCGTTCAATGTCTGGCAGGGACATTCCGGCCCGGAAACGAATTTCCTGTGGGCCCGGCTTTAGCACAAAAGGCGGCAGGTCTTTAATCTGGATGCGATCTTTGGCTTGAATCATGGCATTCAGAACCACGTTGCGCAATTCCCGTACATTGCCCGGCCAGGCATAATTTTGCAAAATTTCCAGCGCCTGGGAATCGATGCTGGCAATTTGCATGTTGTATTTGGCATTAAACTGGCGGATAAAATACTCGACCAACATGGGCACATCACCAGTACGCTCATTCAAAGGCGGCAAATCGATGCGGTAAACATTTAAGCGGTAGTAAAGATCTTCACGAAAGCGCCCTTCTTCGATAAATTCTTTGAGGTCTTTATTAGAAGCAGCCACAATGCGTACATTGACCTCCAGAGAGCGTGAACTGCCCACGCGTTCAATTTGATGGGTTTCCAGCACACGCAATAAAGCAATTTGGGTGGCTTCGTCCATTGTGCTAATTTCATCTAGAAACAGCGTGCCGCCATCGGCTTCTTCGAATTTGCCTTTGCGTGCTTCTGTGGCTCCGGTAAAGGCTCCTTTCTCATGGCCGAACAGTTCAGAAACAATTAAATCTTTTGGAATAGCTCCAGTGTTGACTGCAATGAACGGCCCCCCGCGCCGATCTGAAGCCTGATGAATGGCGCGGGCCACCAGCTCCTTCCCCGTGCCGCTTTCCCCGTAAATCAAAACCGGCACATCAATATTGGCAATTTTGCGAATCTTTTGCACCACCTGCTTAATGGGACGCGACTGCCCTACGATTTCTCCAAAATGCAAGGGAATGGCTTCGCGTTCTGGCTGCTTCCAGCCCTGCACTTTTAAGGCACGACGAACCACTTCTTTCAATTTCACAGGATCAATGGGCTTGGGCATGTAGTCAAATGCGCCCAGACGCAAGGCTTCCACTGCATGTTCGATGGAACCGTAGCCGGTTACCATAATCACCTTGAGCAATGGATCATAATCATTGATCATCTTCAGCAATTCCATGCCATCGATTTTCTTCATCTTGTAATCGGTGATGATCAAATCGTAGCTGTTGCGGCGAATCAGCTCCATGGCGCTTTCCGCGCTGTCGGCCTGATCTACCTGGTAATCCTCGTCTTCCAGCAAAAGCGCCATGCCCTCGCGGTGGGTTTCGTCGTCGTCAATTACCAGTAAATATGGCTTTAATTTCTTGTTTTCCATAATTTCCATTAATTTAGTTAAGCGGTCTCTTCTACCCCCTTTTTATTCCCCCCTTATTAAGGGGGGATATAGGGGGGATCTACATTTTCAAAAGCATTTTTAAAACTTTTGCTTAATCACGTAATTGTGCACCTGAATAGTTTTCCCATCCTGAACCACCGGCACAATATTAAAATCGTACGAAAAACCAAAATTCATTAGCATTTTAAAAAACTTTTTAGCAATGACCCGATTTGGTTCGGCAATGATGATGCGTCCATCAAAGCGCAAAAATTGCTTAAACAACAAAATCAAAGGCCTGAAAAACCGTTCTTCGTACAGAATGTCAGAAGCCACAATGCAATCGAATGTTTCCTGCAAATGGGGCCTGCGCCAGTCCAGCAATTGAACTTCCGGTTCGGAAAAGCCATTCAACAAAAAATTTTCTTTAACTAACTGTAAAGCGTCTGCTTCGTAATCGGTTAAAAGCAAACGTTCGGGCTGTAAGGAGTGAATGACCAGCGAGGTCAGCCCCAGTCCCACACCTAATTCCAGCGCCCGTTTACCTTTGATTAAACCAGGATGGCGCAGCAAAAAGTGGCTGAGCCCAATGGCCGAAGGCCACAACTCGGCCCAGTAAGGCAAACGTTCATCCTCGGCAAAAAGTTCATCGCTCACCTGATCGACCAGGACATCTAAGTTTTTGACCTTTTTTAAGCGAAATTTTGTCTGCAAAAATTGGAATTCTTTAATTTCAAACTCAACATTTAATTTTTGCATTTATTTTCAATTCCTTAGAGGCAGAATGTTTGGTTTCGAAAATGCATTATTTGTTTCAAATCGGGCAATTTAACTGTTAGCCTGTTTACACAGCTCTGAAAAAACTTTCATTAACCGATACCTTTGATTCTACAAACCTGTCGTCATTCCGCACTTGATGCGGAATCTAAGGTTCACAATGATTTGAAATTCCCGCGTGCGCGGGAATGACATGCCTGCACGGGAATGACAATGTTACTGGTTTTTTCAATGGTTTCAAACCGTCTATTTAACAAATTTTTCGCTTACGTTTAGATTCTTTTACTTCAAACCAGAAAACAAACAAGAGAAAATTTAAGTTGGACGGATTTTGTCC
>JAGHBR010000018.1 GCA_021160885.1 Caldisericaceae bacterium | reverse complement strand
GTTAAATTTTTTTGTTGATTGTGTTTTAAATCATTTTAGGCCGGGCGAATATCTTCAATGACCAGTTGCAGGCGATTACGCCCCTGCCAGTTATTAATGCCGATTCGGAAAGCAACGTCAACGGGTCGTCCGAATCGTAAATCGTCTTTGTATTCAGCGGCATTCCACCACACGCATTCGTACGACTGATTGCCCTTTTCTATGAAAAGCCTTAGATGTTTGTTTTTGCCCATGAGATACATTTCTCTGATAATGACTTTCTCAAAAACAAAAACAGGTTCAGGATTTCCTTCGCCAAACGGCCCTAATTCCTCAAGTGTCTGAGCCATGTTTAAATGTACCTGGTCCACATCAACTATCGAGTCAATGGTTAAAACGGAAACCAGATCCTCGTCGGTCAATTGTTGATTGGCATAATCTTCAAAAGCGGTTTTAAATTCTTCAAAATTTTCAGGCGCAATGGTTAATCCGGCCGCCTTGTGGTGGCCACCGAAGTTTAAGAAAAGATGGCTGAATTTAGAGAGCGCATTGGTTATGTGAAAAGCTTCGATGCTACGGGCTGATCCTACAAGGTTGCCGTCTTCGTCACTGGTAAATGCAATGGCCGGCCGGCTGTAACGTTCTTTAAGTTTTCCCGAAACCAGACCAATTAAACCAGCATGCCATTCATCGTTGTGCACAATAATCACCCTGCCTAACTTTTTCTGGTCATCAGGCAGCCGAGCAATTACGTTGCTTAAATAATCTTGTTGAAGGTTTTGCCGTTTTTGGTTTAACTTGTTCAGATAGGAAGCCAGGTAAGAAGCGCGGTCTTTGTCCTGCTCAATTAACAACTTAACGGATGTGTCTGCTTCTTCTAACCTGCCCGAGGCATTAAGACGCGGGGCTAAAAAGTAGCCAACCGAAATGGGCGTAATGTTTTTGCCGTTTAAACCAGCTACTTTTTTTAGTTCAATCAGGCCTGGCTTTTTGGTGCGGGACAGCACTTTTAAGCCGAATTTAACCAGAGCATGGTTTTCGTCGCGTAACGGCATGACATCGGCGATGGTGCCTATGGTGATCAAATCCAATTGATCCAACAAAAATTGTTTGAAGTCGGCTTCGGGCAGCAACTTTTGCGCTAAAGCCCAGATTAGTTTGTAAGCGACTACTGCGCCGCAAATGGATTTAAATGGATAGTCAGAATCTACACGGTTCGGATTAATTACGGCTACCGCGGCTGGCATCTCGCCTTCCGGCAGGTGATGATCGGTTACGACGACATCAATGCCCAGGCTGGCCGCATGAGCAATCGCTTCGGCAGAAGAAATGCCATTGTCCACTGTAATCACCAATTTAGTACCCATCTCGGCAATCTGTTTCACTGAGCTGGTGCGTAAACCATAGCCGTCCTTTTGTCTGTTGGGAAGCAAATAATCGACCGGGTAATCAATTTTTCTGAAAAAGTAAAGCATTAATGCCGTAGAAGTAATGCCATCTACGTCGTAATCGCCAAAAACAACAATTTTTTCGCCTTTGTCCAGCGCTTGCAAAACCCGCTTAACTCCTTTTTCCATGTCGGGCAGCAGGTACGGGTCGTGCATCCTTTCAGACAATTTAAAAGATTCCAGATGGCTGGTGGTTAGCTTTCTATTTTCTAACAGGACCTCAACAATGGAACGTGTTGGGTCGGCGTTTAGAATTTTCCATCTATTTTTGGGTAAGCGCAACACAAGCTCCTTTTCGTACTTTCCCGTTACAAGATCAGGTTGAATTTTTAGCCCACGTAGGATTATTTCTTCCCTTATGTCCGCAAGCTCCTAAGGGAAGTTTAAACAATCATAAACATAAAATATTTATTTTTGCTCCGTAAACAGGAGCAGTCTTTGAATTCAAGTCGAACTTAATTTTTCAAAAAACAATTTTACGGAATAAAAAAACAGGAAGCAAAATTGATCAGACAAAGGTTTTGATTTCGACCAGAGACCGGATTTCTTCCAAAAACGGAGAAGATTTTTGGCGCCTTCCATTGCGGTTGCGCACCAGCGTAAAGATGACTTCACTCTTACCGCGCGTCATACCTACATAAAGCAATCGTTTTTGTTCGGCCAGCTTTTTGTGGAAGGGCCGGTCGTCTTCATCATCATCACGATAGGTGTGGCTACTCGGAATATTACGGTCTTCCATGCCACAAATAATGACCTTTTCAAATTCCAACCCTTTGACGGCGTAAAGGGTTAATAAAGAAACCGTGTTAATCGGTTCCAGGTTGTCCTGAGTATTCATCAATGAAATGTACGACAAAAATTCGCTGATGGCCCGGTCGATAGGCATATCTTTGTACTCTTTACTCATTAACAAAATACGTTCAAAAAACTCCTGGTTGGAATCGTAATGGGTTACCCGTAAATCGTGCATTTGAGAGATTTTTTGTAATTCTTGCAATAATTGACCATCATCTTTTTCAAAGCGGGTAGCAAAGGATTTGCGAATTTTGGAAAAGGGCGAAAGCAACTTTTCGAGCCCCACCTGAAAGAGGACTTTATCTTCTTTGTGGCTAAGGGTCTGTTCCAGAAAATTACCAAGAGCTACAAACTCTGCAAATTCTTCACCAGCGGTCAGAATTTCTCTTTTTTTCGCCTCTTTAAGTAGTTGCCGAAAAATTAAATTCAAAACCTTAACATCATCCAGAGCCCGGTGGCGCGTGCCGGTGTCCAGCTTGTAACGGTAAGCCAGTGCGTCAATGGAATTTTTTTCGTTCGGGAACAGATTACGAGCCAGAATTAAGGAATCGTAACGAATATGTTGTGGTTTTTTCAGGTTTAATTCACGAATGTAACGATCCAGAATTTTAAAATCGAATGCGTAGCCATTGTGCGCAATCAACATGTCATTACCAATAAAATCCAAAAACTTTGGCAGTACCTGGTCAATAGTCGGTGCGTCTTTAACATCGTTTGAAGTGATGTGGTGGACCTCTTCTGCTGCCGGATCGATTTCCATCTGCGGATTTACCAGGGTTTGGAAGGTATCGATAATTTCACCGTTTTTTACTTTAACGGCCGCAATTTCAACAATGCCGGCTATTTTGGGATTGTTGCCAGTAGTTTCCAGATCGAACACTACGTAATCATTAAAAATATTATCTTCAACATTTTGCAGTTGGTATTGCAACCAACGGAATAGAATGGTAAGACTACCCTGTCTGGCGCTTCCCTTACTCTGGTACAAATGTAGTTCAAAGTCGGAAATAGCGTCCTTTTTAAAAGGCGCCAATAACAATACCAGGTCTGGTGGAGAAACATGGACAATTTTATCTTCATCTAAAAGATGAATGTTAATGTCCAGGGCCTGTTCCAACATCTGACAGCCAATGTAACCAATTTGACGGTCTGGATGGTACAGCCAGATTTTGCGTCGATCGCTAAATAAATATTTTTCCTTTTTAAAGGCAACTTCTTCTATATGGCGGTAAACTTTACTTAGATTAGAAGCCTGCAATGATTGGATGTTGTTAATAATTTCTTTGCTTAATTGGTCAAAGCGAAAGAAGTTCTTTAAATTAATTAAATTGGCCAGATTTCCGATAAAGGTTTGAACCTTGTTACGTACATCTTTACTGTTAAAGTGATTTACGGCATACTCATTAAGCGCTTTCTTTAATGAAATTTGATTTTTTTGAGCCTGATGCTTTATCTGCTTAAAAAGATGCTCGCCCAATTCGTAAAACATCAACTGTTCCAAAAGAAGCGGATCCGAAGGATCGCGAATGATTTTCAGGTAGAGTAGAAAGCGTTTCATGATGGGATGATCTGTAACATTACGCCCAGCGGCCATCTGAAAAGGAATCCGTTCTTTCAGAAAAAAATGAGCTAATTTTTCGCCCATGTTGTGGTAGGGGTAAAGAATGGCAATATCACTTAAATCGATTTGTTCTTCCTGGTTCCAGTGTTGAATCTTTTTCAGAATGAAATCGATTTCCTGCATTTCGGTGTCAAAAAAGATAGCGCTAAGATTGGCATCACTTTGCTGAACACTTTTAATCTTTTTTTCCGGTTCAATGCGATCGGTATCTTTTAAAATAACCTGGGCTGCTTCAATAATAGGTTGCGCGGATCGGTAGTTCTTCTCCAAAAAATGGATTTTTTCTATGTGAAAGTCTTCGATAAACTGTCGAATGTTTTCCGGATTGGCGCCCCGCCATGAATAAATGGATTGATCGTCATCGGCCACTACAAAAATATGGCGATGTTTTTGTGCTAACATTTTGATGATTTGATACTGAACTTTGTCCGTGTCCTGAAATTCATCAACCAATATTGCCTGAAACATGAACCGATACTGTTCTAACACGTCCGGGTGTTTTTCAAACAGTTCTTTAGTCAACAGAAGGATCTGGTCATAGTCAATCAAATGATGCCGATCGAGGTGGCGCTGATATTCCTGAAAAACACTGGAAGAAAAAGGGGGCAGCGGCTTGTCTTTAAGGCGATGATTAGAAATGGCCAGTTGAATGGTTTTGACTTTTTGAAAAATATCCCGCACCATTCGGCGATTTAACAAATCCTGAATCAGGGTTTTCTGGTATTCTTCATCGCAAACAGAAAAGAAGGGATGTAATCCGGCTAACTCATGATTTTTACGCAGTACCATCAAACAAAAAGAGTGGAAGGTGCCGCAAAAAATTTTATTAGCACGCTCTTTTAATGTTTGCTCTAAACGATTCCGGAGCTCATTGGCTGCTTTATTACTAAAGGTTAAAGCTAAAATTTGATCGGGTGGAATGCGGTACTTTTCGACCAGATAAATGATGCGTGCGATGATGGTTCTCGTTTTTCCAGTCCCGGGGCCGGCAATTAGTAATAAAGGTTGGCGAGGGCTGGTGACCGCAGCCCTTTGTTCTTCATTTAGTTCATTTAGGTATTTTTGGCTGTCCATATTTAAAGAGATTTGATTAATTTCAAAAAACTGCCAAATTTTTCAAAAGAAAGTTCAAAACGGCCACTGTCCCTAAAGATTTTGTATCGTTGGCGGCTGGCCTGCAATCGTTGGGCATCGTAAGTTTCAGCAAAGTCGATAATCATTGGGTAGACGCCGATTTGGCTCAACTCCATCGGGTCGTTTAAAATTAAAACATCGCCAACAACATCAACCGGCTGATCTATTAGAAGGATCGGCTCGATTGGTTTGGTAGAGTCGCTATCAATTTTGCTCATAATAATGTGCGGTAAAAAACTGTCCGGTTTGCGTACCCATAATAATTGATCGATTTTCTTTAAAGCAGACTGGGAAGAGGCATAAATGTGAATTTTTTTGCCTGTTTGATGCAAGCTCTCCGTAATATCGGTAATAAATTGATCTTTACGGTCAACTGATAATTCAATGAAAATAACTTTCTGCATTTCAGAACATCTTTCCAATTTCTAAACGAATATCGAAGGTAGAATGATTTGTGCGCTGAGCAAAACTATCGCTAAACTTGATGAAACGGTATTGTAAACGCAACCCTAAAAAATACTGGCTTTCCAGAGCAATATCTACTCCACTGGCCAGGTAGCCACTAAAACCAAAAACAAATTCATCTTTCCGCTTGGGGTCTTCAGGAAAATTAATGCCATAAACAGGACCGGTGCCGATCATGACAAATGGTCGTAACGTGTCGTCAATTTCACGGGCAAACAGACGTTTCTTGAGTGTAATAAGTAGATCGAGCATGTAGGCATTGTTTTCTTTGTTAATGGTAATGGGCAGCCCTGTCCAGGGATCTATTAAGTCGATTTGATTACGGTCTCTTAACAAAAACACGTCCATTTCCGCACCGACATGAAAAAAACCTCTGGTTGGCAAAGCATAAAAAACTCCAATTCCGGTACCTTGTTCCACTACGCTAAATGCCACACCGCCCTGTTTAAAAACTTTAGGCTCTGGATCTTTTAAAATATATTTTTCATATTGGGCAAAAATTTGAAAGGGAATTAATATTAAAAAAATTAAAAAAAATTTATTCAATATAAACCTCCGGTTTTGTTATTCTCTATTTTTAATGGATTGGTGACCACAGTGTTCCACAAAATTTATCATTTCTTTAACTAAAAATGATATTTTTTTTGATATGATCTTTGACATTTTTTAAGCATATTTCATTGATATTTTAGATATCAAGCAAATACCCCTGATAAAATATTGGCATTTTATTAATATATTATTTTTTGTTAAAAAAACGAGCATAATCTACACAAAAAGTTAACAATTGTTTAGAAACAAAAAAACCCTTTTCGGAAAGAAAAGGGTTTAGAGTTTTTTCAAAGATAATGATTATCGAAACATGGCTTTAATGGCTCCCCAGGTACGGTAGATATCAGAAATGCTGGGATGAACAATTAAAGACATTTCTTCAATTACTTTGTTGTTTTGATCTACAGCGCGCACTTTGTAAAAAAAGATGGAAATATCTTTAAACATTACATTGCGATCTATGTACTCATATTGGCTGCCTGTTCCCTTGGGAGCAATGCGTGCCATTTCCACATAATTTTCATCATTATTTGAACGGAGAACCACAAAAGATGCGACATTCTCTTCAGAACGAGTCGTCCAGGTGATTTTTACCTGATTGTTGCTGGGAGAGGCAATACATTCTACGAAAACATTATCAGCCAACACCATGGAAAAACTGAGCAATAACAATATAAAAGTTAATAAAGAACGACGCATAAAATCTGTCTTCTTTTAAAGGTTTACAATTCAATCAGAATATAATATTTTATTTATTAAAGTCAAGATTTTTTTTGATTTGAATTTCCTTAACATCTGGAAACGAAGGGCTAATTAGAACCAACGAATCGCCAACCAACCCGACTTTAAAAATATTGAGTGAAGTTTCTTCATCAATTTCGGCCAGTAAGGAATCTTGTCCATTCCAAATATTTGCCGGTAAAAAATCCCCCGTTACATTTTTAAGATGCACAAGGCCATTGACAAAAAAATCTTCTTCCAATTTCAGTTGTTCATTGGGAACCACAACCGTAATCCAGTAATCCTTTTTATCGACCTCCAGCACGGCTCCTTTAATTTTTAACGTATCATGAAAGAGCGTGACATTAGCATTGCGTTTAATAAACGAGGCCTGCCAGCTGTTTATTTTAGCTCGTAAAGTTAGGTTCTTCCGGTTCTCCAGAGTTAATAATAGCTCGCTCTGTTTGATAGTGTCGTTTAAACTAATGTAAAGCTCGGCAACAATGCCATCCATTGGAGAAAAAAGTTCCAGGGGTGTGTACCCATAGTTATTTTTTAATGGCCATAAGTGAAGTAAAAGATCGCCCTTTTTTACGTGGCTGTTTTTTTCAACCATTAAGGAAATTACGCGTGCAAAGGTGGGCGAAATCAGATCTATCTTGCGCCAGGCCAGCAATTTGCCTTCAATGGGGATGTCGACGTTTAAGGTGTCTTTAATAAGTTCGAATTTTTGCCAGAGGTTTATTGACTTATTAGCGGTTGATTCGAATTTTTCATTTTTTTGAC
>JAGHBR010000293.1 GCA_021160885.1 Caldisericaceae bacterium | reverse complement strand
GATTGAAAATAGGTTAGTAATGAAATAAACAATAACCACTGTACTAAGAAATTCTATTTTAGCCCCGGAAAGGTAGGCATCCAATAAAATCGCCAAAGAAACGGTACTTAAACCAAAGGTTTGAAAGCCAATTTGTTTTGAAATCTTTTTAAATACGATTCTTTCGCTAATCAAATTCCCAATTATAATTATTGCCATAAATAAAAATATTAAAATAACAATGATACTTGTATCAAACCTTAAAATAATTCCAATAAAGAAAAGCAAAATAAAATTCAATGGCTTTTCCCATTCCTGAACTGCAAGATATAGTTTTTTAATATTTACGTTTTTAAAATTAGCCACGGTGGTTCCCAGCAATGCAGACAAAAATAACACACTATTTTGTAAAATTTTTGATACCGCCACCACGATTAAAATGATGGCTAAAATTACAAGTAATTCTGTTTCAAAACTTGTTATCTCTTTTGACAAAGCCTTGTAAACTAAAGAAAATAAAAAGACTATCAGATAAGCTGAAACTAAATAGAAAAGAGCCTCTTTCTGAGATGATGTTGAGAGTTGAAAAGCGGCAAACAATATTCCTAAAGTCAGCACCCCTAAAACATTATCAAATGCAGCTAAAAATTCCAGAAAATGCCCTGACTTTGCATCAAATTTTTTAGTTCTTATCAAAAGACTAATGGTAATAGTAGAAGTCATACCACCAGCCACGGCCAACAAAAGGATTTCTAACCAGGTTAACTTTTTAATTATCAAGTAATTAGAGACATAAAGCAGGGCAAATATTATTGCCAGATTAAGTAAAAAATAAAAAAGTCCTTTAAAATAGTAAGCAGATTTAAATCGACTCACTTGTTTGAAATTCAACTGCAGGCCAATTAAAAATCCGGTCCAACCAAGAACAAGGCTAAACACAAAATAGGACTGACTAATCACATCTTCTGTAAAAACATTTAAAAAATAAGGTCCAAGGAGAACACCAAGAGCCAGATAATAAAAGCCGGAATAATTCAAAAAATTATGTATTAAATTATCAACCGGTATTTTTTGAAAAACGTATTTACCAATAACGGCAATGGTAACCAGAAAGAGTAACGTTAAAATAAGATTCATACTCGCCCTTTAAGTGACCTTTTCCAAACAATAAAATAGAAAAATTCATTTTAAATTTAAAGTTTTTCTTCTACAATCTTATTTTTAACGTTTACCTATTATTATCTCTTTCCCAGGCTTGTAATGCTTTTTTAAGAAATCCTTCGTTGGCGTCAATGTATTTATTTGCTACTGCAACACTTTCATCTGTTTTGGCAATAAAGATCGCTGTTTTTACATGTCCTTTAGCAATGCGCAGACACTCACTGGCTTTTTCATAATCAACATTAGCAGCCATCATAATAATTCGTTTTGAACGTTCCACCAATTTTTTGTTATTCTGCTGCAAATCGATCATCATATTTTCATACACTTTTCCCAGCTTGATCATGGAAACGCTACTGATCATATTAAGCACCATTTTAGTGGCCGTGCCTGCCTTAAGACGCGTTGACCCCATTATGACTTCCGGACCGGGAACGGGACAAATAGCCACATCCACATCGTATTGCAAATCTTCCCGCGGATTACATACCACAGCAATTGTTTTCGCACCTCTTTTGCGCGCTTCTTTTATTGCCCCAACCACATAAGGTGTGCGCTTACTGGCAGCAATTCCACAAACTACATCCTTTTCATTAACATCTAATTCTGCCACATCCTGAGCGCCATATTCTTCATGGTCTTCGTAGCCTTCTACTGCAATTGTAAGCGCCTTATAACCGCCGGCAATGCGCCCAATAACCATACTCGGATCTACACCAAACGTGGGCGGACACTCTACCGCATCCAGCACACCTAACCGGCCGGAAGTACCAGCGCCAAAATAACACAAGCGTCCCCCTTTTTTAAAAGCCTCTGTTACAATTTCAATTGCCTGTGCAATGTAAGGCAACTCTTTTTCCACAGCATAAGCTACCTTTTTATCTTCATCATTAAAAACCCGCACTGCATCTAATGTGCTCATAACATCAATTTCCATTGAATTCAGATTTCTGCTTTCTGTAACCAAACCGGACAATTCTTCAAACAGCTTTTTCTCATCCATAAGCTTTCTCCACCTTTAGTAAACATTTATTTTTAAAAATAATTTCATTTTCATTCGACAACTCTTCAAAAGCCCAGGAAGCAATTTGGAATTCATCTAATTCACTTCTCTGCAACTCATCGGAAAAATTTTTTCCTTTTAAAGTTAGTAACTTTGTTCCCTCTCTTAACTGAGGAGCAACTAATTGAATCAATTGTCCTAAGGGGGCTACCGCGCGGGCGACAATCCAATCCATTTGCTGTGTGTTATTCTCAACATATTCCTCATACCTGGCACACACAACGGAAAAGCTTAGCTTTAATGTTTTTTTGACCTGCTTTAAAAACAAGGTCTTTTTCCTTGATGAATCCAGCAAAATCACAGACCAATCTGGTTTTAAAATTGAAACTACACATCCCGGCAATCCTGCCCCGGTACCTAAATCCAGAATTCCTTTTTTACCAATTGATTCATCGTTCTGCAAAATTTTAACGAAAAACAAAGACGGAACAATATGGCGCTCTAAAACAAAATCAATATCATTTTTTGAAATTAAATGTACGCGTTTATTCCAATCCTTTATCAAATCAGCGTATTGTAATAACTTCTCAATTTGATCAGCAGTAATTGGGATTTTTAACTCTGCTGTTATGATCTGTAAAAATTCGATTTTTTGTTCCACGTGAAACATCAAAAATAATTTTTCTTTGTTAAGTAGATTAACAACACCGAAATATCTGCCGGCTTTACTCCCGAAATTCTGGCCGCCTGCCCAAGATTCTCCGGACGAATTTTCATTAATTTTTCCCGCGATTCAGCCGAAAGTGCTTTTATATCCTGATAATCTAAACTGTCTGGCAGTTTTTTGTTTTCCAATTCCTTAAATTTTTCGATCATCTTTCGCTGCCGGTTTAGGTAGCCATCGTATTTGATATTGTATTCGACTTCCTGAACAGCTCCCGAATGGAACTGATTTTCTGAAATCAATGACAATAATTGTTTTAACTTTATTTCCGGACGCTTCAACAAAATTTCTGCTTTTGCATTATTTTGTAATGGAGTGGAAACATCCTTAAAGCGTTCATTAAAATCTGTGGCCTTTATTACGCTTTTCTTTATTAAAGCCTCTAAGCGCTGAATATCTTCTTTCTTTTTCGCAAATTTACCATAAGTACGGTCATCAATTAAACCTAAATTCCGGCCGGTTTCCATTAATCTTAAATCGGCATTATCATGCCTCAGCAGTAATCGAAATTCTGCACTCGAGGTAAACATGCGGTATGGCTCCGTGTGTATTTTATTGATTAAATCATCGATCAAAACACCTATGTAAGCCTGTGAACGATCTAAAATAAGGGGCGCCTCCCCTCTCAGGTTCAATGCCGCATTAATTCCAGCAATAATACCTTGCGCGGCAGCCTCCTCATATCCAGAAGTACCATTAATTTGACCGGCAAAGAACAAATTTTTAATGGCTTTTGTTTCCAGTGTGTGTTTTAATTGATGCGGGGGAAAGAAATCATACTCAACCGCATAACCAAGTCGTAATATTTTTACGTTTTCAAGTCCAGAAATCGTCCTAATGGCTTTCTCCTGCACATCTGCAGGTAAACTGGTTGAAAAGCCATTGACGTAAACTTCTTTTGCCCGGTATCCTTCAATTTCTAAAAAAATTTGGTGTCGCGGTTTGTCAGAAAAGCGGTAAATTTTATCTTCAATTGAAGGGCAATAACGAGGCCCCACACCTGAAATCATCCCAGTAAACAAAGGCGAACGACTAAAACCGGTTCTCAAAATATCATGTGTTTTTTGATTGGTATAGGTGATGTAACAATTAATTTGAGATTGAGTAATTTTTTCTGTTGAAAAAGAAAATGGCACCGGTACTTTATCTGGGGTTTGAATTTCCAAAACATCGTAATTAATAGAATCTCTGTGAACTCGCGGTGGCGTTCCGGTTTTTAAACGACCTGCTTCAAAACCAAGGGCAATTAGGTTTTCGGTCATTCCTTCTACCGGCATTTCCCCTGCCCTACCAGCCTTTAATTTTGAAAGTCCAACATAGATAACGCCATTTAAAAAAGTTCCTGTTGTCAGGATGGCGGCAGAGGTTTTTAACTCAATTCCGTCTTTTAATTTAACGGATTCTATCTGATTATTTTTAACTCCAATGCCAACAGCCATTCCTTCAATTATTGTCAGATTTGTTGTGTTTTTAACGACTTCCTGCGCCACCCGGGCATAAAGCAATCGATCCTCTTGTGCCCTTGGAGATTGAACGGCCGGCCCTTTGGAAGTGTTTAGCATTTTAAAATGAATGCCTGCGCGGTCGGCTATCTTGCCCATCACCCCACCAAGCGCATCGATTTCACGCACTAACTGACCTTTTGCCAGACCACCAATGGCGGGATTACAGGACATTAAGCCTATTTTACTGACTTCGAGTGTGATGAGAGCTGTATTGAAACCCAACCTTGCCGCAACCACGGCTGCTTCAATTCCGGCATGCCCCCCGCCTACCACGACTATATCAAATTTATTCATATATCTCTACACTAAGTTTCACGTGAAACATCATTACTTACCAATACAAAAATGAGAAAAAATATTTTTTAAAATATCTTCATTGGTTATTTCGCCCGTAATTTCTAATAATAAATTGATCACTTCCCTTAATTCCATGGCGACAAATTCGTGACCAACCTGTTTTTGTAATGTACGTTTTGCTTCCAACAAGCGTTGTTTTGCTTGTTTTAAAAGCTGGTATTGCCTTTCATTGTTGACAATAACCTCTTGTTTGTCTGTTGTGTGAATTAAATTTTTGATTTCGTTTTTAATTTGTTCAATGTTAATTTTTTCTTTGGCGGAAATCTTTATTAACGGGCGGTCATTTAAATGTTTGAGATTTTCTTCTAAAAAGGCCAAATCAATTTTATTCGCCAAATATCGTACTTTTTCTTTAAAATCTTTTAAACGATCGATTAAATAAAAATCTTCCCGATCCAATGTCCTGGATGCATCAAATAAGAACAATATTAAATCCACTTCATCAAAAAGCTGCTCTGCGCGACGAATTCCTTCTTTTTCAATTTCATCTGAAGAAATTCTTATACCTGCTGTATCTATGAACTTTACCAAAACATTTTCCAGATAAATTTCATCGTGCACAAAATCGCGCGTTGTCCCGGGAATTTCAGAAACAAGAACCCGATCTTTTTCCAACAGGGCATTCATCAGGCTGGATTTTCCCACATTGGGTTTACCTGTAATTAGTACTTTTACCCCGTTTAATAACAGTTTTCCCTGTTGATAACTATTTAAATATCTGTCAATCTTCCTAATAATTTCTTCTATTAAAGTAAGAACCTGTTCATCTTCGATGACTTCAATATCTTCCTCAGCAAAGTCTAAATTTAATTCCAGCAATGAAATCGCTTTTACCAGGTTATCCCTGATGCTTTTAATCTCCAGCGAAAAGCTGCCTTCTAATTGTTTTATTGCATTCTGAAGCGCTTTTTCTGATCTCGCCGAAATAATAGAAGCAATAGACTCGGCCTGAACCAAATCGATTTTTCCATTTAAAAAGGCCTGTTTGGTAAATTCACCCGGTTCGGCTAATCGGCAATGATTGCGTAAAAATAATTCTATGATCTGTTCTGTAATCAGCAAATTGCCATGGCAACTGATTTCCACCATATCCTCACCGGTATAAGAATGGGGCTTTTTGTACAACAAAACAATAACATCGTCGATTAGTTCGTTCTGTTCGTTGACTAACTTCCCATAAAAAAAACGATTCTTTTCTCCTTTTTTAAAATTTTTATTTGAAAAGAATCTACTGGTGATATTTATGGCTTCAGGTCCACTAACCCTGATTAAATGGACACTACCACCGCTTAAGCCACTTATGGGTGCGATAATAGTGTCCTTGTTTAAAAAATCATTTTTCATATACTTATTTCTTTGATTTTTTCCCCTTGCTTTTTCCGGCAGTAGCAACCGCAACTTCTGTTTCTTTAGAGCCACGGTTAATAAAAATCTGTTGAATAATGGTCAGCAAATTAAACATCGTATAATAAAGATTTAATCCTGAGGGCAAAGTATTAAATATCAACAGCATAAATATTGGCATGATGTAAATCATGGCCTTTTGCTTCGGATCCTGTGTGGTCATTTTGGATTGAAAAATCATTGTAATGGCCATTAAAATCGGCAATATATTGAATTCATTGCCGTAAAATGGCAATGAAATTGGCAAATGCCATAAACCCTCTGAACGGGATAAATCATTGATCCAACCTGGAATAAAGGGAGCGCCACGTAACTGAATGGTTGAGCGAAAAACAATAAATAAGGCAAAAAGCAATGGCATTTGTAATAGCATGGGCAAACATCCGCCCATCGGATTAACGCCATGCTCTTTGTACAATTTCATCATTTCCTTATTTAATCTTTGAGGATCATCTTTGTATTTTGCCCGTAATTCTGTCATAAGCGGTTGAATACGCTGCATTTCCCTCATAGACTGATAGCTCTTTTTAGTCAAAGGATAAAGAAGAAGTTTTATTAAAATTGAAAAAACAATTATTACCAAACCATAATTCGGAATAAATTTATGCAAAAACTCAAGAATCGGTAAAATTAGCAGACTAAAGAAACGAAACGTCCTTTCATACCAGCCATTGTTCAATACTAAAATATCCAAATCTCTGTGATATTCTTTTAAGATATTGTAATCTAATGGTCCTAAATAATATCGGTAAACATTTCCACTTTTTGCATTGTAGCGGGCATTAAATGCTAAATCATATTTTCCATGAACCAATTCGCCTAATTTTTGGCCTTCCCCGCCAATAAAAACACCATTTATTACATTAGCTTCTCTGTTTTCATTGATGATCGAGACCAGAAAATATTTTGTTCTGACCGCTAACCAATCAGAAGAGCCTGTTAAATTCAACGGTTTTTGTTCGCCTGCTTCTTTAATTTTATAATTCTCTAATTCCTCAGCCATATAGACATAAGCCTGATAATAGCCATTATCATCCCTTTGGTTGGGCTCTGTTAAAGGTAAGCCATTTTCCCATCCGATTTGGTATTCATTATTTAACATAAAGGCTTCGGGATGATCAAAGGCAATTTGAACGTCAAAATGATATTGACCGCCATAAAAAATCAAAGTTTTCAGAATTTTATTACCCTGATAAGTAATAAAGAAATTTATCCGATATTCTTCCCCTTTTTTTAGCTTTTTATGAGACAAAGCGCCTTCGGTCTGAAATAAGAAATTCTTTGTATCTACAATGTTTCCATTATGATCCAAAAAGGCAAAGAAAGTATTATTGTTTAAGCTGGAATCAATAAAATTAACGTAAGTAGAATCGTATTTTAAAAATTTTTTCAGGTAAAACGCTTTCAGGCTTCCGCCGCCTTTATTGGAAATTTGGACTTCAAAATTTCCATTTTCAATGGTAAATACTTTTTCTTCACTTGCCTGCTCAACTTGAGCATACGAAACATTCTTCGGAATAGCCTCTGGTTCAGTCTGAACGATTTTTTCTTGATCATTTTCTTTAACCTCTTTCTCTTTGCTTTCTAAAGCTTGTTCCTTTTGAATCGCAGCAATAGTATCCGTTACAGTTGAATCTACAACCATTTCATTCGAAGAAAATGGTTTTTGGGGCATTACCAGTTTTTCATAATATGGCATCAAAATAATTATCACAGCGATTAAAATTAATGCAATAACAGAATTTCTGTCCATTCCCATCTTTTATTACCTTTCAATATTCATTTTACAGGGTCATATCCACCGGGATGCCAGGGATGACATTTACTAATCCGCCTAATGGAATACCATCCCCCTTTAACAACACCATGCTTCTTAATGGACTCATATGAATATTCTGAACAAGTAGGATAAAATCGACAAG
>JAGHBR010000271.1 GCA_021160885.1 Caldisericaceae bacterium | reverse complement strand
ATCATACTTTTTTTAATCTTTGAACACACTTTCTATTAAAGAATCTTTTGGGAAAATATTCAATCAGCCAACAGAATCATCCTCTACTCACTAAGATTATTTTGCTATAAAATAATGGATCGGCACGCTTTATCTTACAAATGAATCTATAAAAATTCGATCTCTTGGCACACCTTTTTCAGCCAGTACATCCAGAGTTGCGCGCACAGTTTTTGCCGGACCCGCCAAGTACACATCGCAATTTGTAAGATAGACATCGGCTTTTTTTAATGCACCGTAAACAGTACCTTCGTAAAAAATCAGGCCATTGGGAGGTACAAAACGATTGTAATTTGTACGGGCTGCCAACCAAATTTTGAAATTAGAGTCTTTCTTGATCCATTCCTGTAAATAATCTAAATGATAGAAATCGGAAGTGTCGGTAACGCCCCAGAATAACAACATATCCTCCGGACGAGATAATAACTCTGCCACATATTCCAGTGGTGGAAAACTTATTGTATTAGATGGACAAGTATTAGCACAGGTTGTACATCCTAACAAACAATTTAATGGATCATAAACAACCGATTTTTTACGTGCGAAATCAAAACGATAACCCAAACGTCCACAACCGGTTACACAGGTTCCGCAACCAATGCAGGCCTCTTCATTCACTGTAGGATGCCAATCAATTTCTTCTCTGGGTATTCCATGCCACGGTTTGGCAAATTTTGGGTCAGGCACGATTCTTCCTCCTTTTTTCTTTCAACAAAATAGAGATAAAATAAAATTGTTAAGTACATTTCTTTATTTTTAAAGCAACTGAAATTTTGGAATCCGCTTTGATAATATCAGTTAACGGACAACGGCTCTCCGTTTCCTTTGCCAGGCTTCCTTCTCTTCATGCAATGCCCCTTCGATATCCCTACGGTTATTTTAATATGCTAAAATCCGGCTCGTTCTTCAAAAGAACAGCCGACAAAATTACAGGGATTCATTACGCCTTCGATACGAACATGCATGTGGTTCAATTTTAACTCTTTTTGCCGGTCATTTTCAGATTATTTCTTGGATTTCTATACTTAAGCTAATACCTGAACTGCTTTCAGAACTGTGTACTCCTTTTCTAATTTTTGAGTAATTCAATAGTTGCCAAATGGTGGCACAGGTGGTACAATCGACCAGACAATTGTAAGGACATTCAACAACGGCTTTGCGTTTATCGTCGTCGAACTCATAAACCTCATGCCCGTACGAAACATAGCACAATTGACTGCCAATGCATTTTTCTTCATTTATTTCAGGATACAGAGGAATTTCCTTACGTTGGATTCCGTGCCATGGAATTTTGCTTAAATCTTTAACTATTTCTTATCCTTTTCTATTTTGTCGTTAATTCGAAAATTATCTAATTGTTTTACACAAAATTACGCTTTCGGAAATCTTATTGATTTCCGATTCATAAGATAAATTATTTTTCTCTTTAAATTTTCTGCACTTTACGTTTTTTTACCGATTTCGGCTGTTTTTGCCAGTTTTACAACCACACCATTTTCGGAAAGGTATTCTCTAATGATCATGATTGTTTATCGGCTTTACCACTAAAACCGGTACCGTGCTGTGAGCAATTACACGGTCAGTTGTGGTGCCTAACACTTTTTCCACAAAACCGCGTTCCCCGTGGGAGCCCATGATAATCAACGATACATTTAGATCGGCCGCCGTTTCGACAATTTTCTGGTAAGGAATGCCTTCTTTAACAATTAATTCTGTTTTGAAGGATAAATGTGCAATCTCGTTTTCTAGTTCTTTTAAACGCCCATAGCCCATTTCTAGCATGCCTTTAACCACCTCGTGCTTGGCGCGGCCAACGCTCTCTTCGGGATGCAGTTGCGCTTCGATTTCCCAATGCAGGTCGATAGCACGCTCATCAAAAACATGAAGCAGAATGACCTCCCTGGTTCCGGCTTCTTTGAGCTTTTTTACATATTCAAGAGCTATTTTGGCCGATTCGGAAAAATCCGTGGGGTACAAAATTTTAGTAAACATGGTTACCTCCTAATCATTGGCTGCGATAATCGCGGTTTCTTGTTTAAATTTTTTGCCCATGCGTTCAAACACTTTGTACCAAATGGAGGCAAAAGGCATCTGGAACAATATGCACGGTACTATGCCTAACAGAGTCATAGGCCCGAACGCCGCAATCGCCAGTCCCATGGCAATAGATAAATTCTTTGTCGAAAAGCCATAGGTGATGGGAATGGCTTTTTCGTGAGGTTCCTTCAGAATTTTGGTTGAAAAAAAGTAGGAAAAAGGATAGGCTAAGGAATAGTAGATTAACATGCCTATCGCCGGTAACAGAATTAATGTCGGATCTTTGTGGATTAGATGAGCCTGCACACTCATCGCTACAAATACCATGTAAAGCGCCATCAAAGAAGAGATTAGATGAGACAATGGCATGATTTTAATGATGCCTTTCCAGGTGTATTTTTTAGTTATTAATTTTTGCGTAATATAGGCTAAAATCAAAGGCAGAACGACCATGATTAAAATTTTTAGTAGCAGGGTAGTGGTATTGACATCGACTTTGCTGCCCACAAACAATTTCATACCATAGGGTACCCATATAATGGAAACTAATAAGGTAACTGTTTGAATGGCTGTGGCCAGACCAATGTTGGCGCCTAAAATACCTGTCCAGTAAGTAATCATGCCTCCGGGAGGAACAATTGAAGCCAACAATAGGCCGGTGTAAAGTTGCGGATTTTGGGTAAAAACCATTGCAATAGGAATCATTAACAATGGCGCCACACCCAATGACAGAACACTGCCGTAAACCATGCCTTTGGGATAAATAAAAGCATTTTTCAATTCATCCATACGCATTGTAATCAACATGGCGTAAATCATGATGATAACCGATGGTAGGATGGACGATTTAATGAACTGAATTTGTCCTTTATTAAGGTGCAGGCCAATCCAGTATCCTAAAAGCAATACGGCCAAAATAATAAAAGGCATGTATTTTTTAAAAAAGCCGTCGATTTGCTTAATAATATTCATTTTGGCCTCCGCTGTTTAGCCCTGACTATTAAGTTTTTGTTTTTTTTCTTCCAGTAATTGTTGAGCTAAATGCTTTACTTTTTCGATTACATCTGCTGCAATTTCTTCCATTACTTTTTGATCAAAATCCAGGCCCGGCGTTTTTTCTACGCCATAATCTTCATCAGGGGCAATTCGTAATGCCGGCTCAAATCCGCCTAATTTGATAGTTTCCAGCACACAGGCTTCTTTACAGCCGTCGATAACCACAATGGCGTCCGCTTCTTCGAATTTTTCCGCTGGTTTCAATTTTGGGAAAATAGCGGGCAGGCAGTTAATATTAGCATAGGGCAGAGCTTTGTCTACACGTTTGGCGATTTCTAAAGACATTTGACCAATGTTGGAACGCCCTGAACAGTTAGCAATAGCGATTTTTATTTCAGGTTGATAATTGTTAGACATGATAAATTCCTCCTTTATGATTTTTTAAAACAGATAGTACAAACCAAACCAGTTTTCGTAATTGGCAGAAAATTTCATTTTTGCATCAATGGTCAACGGAAAAACGAGCTGTACCAGGAAGGTTCGTTTAATTCGGTATTGTATTCCCGGAATAAACTGAAAAAGATGGTATTGTGGATTAGCATCGTCTTTGGCAATGGTCTTATAGAGCAAGGTGCCTTCGGCGATAATGTTACGATTAAAATTATAAGCGGTACTCCAGGAAAAACTGGTCATATCGCCTAAATCCACGCTTTGTTTATTCTGGCCGCGCATAATGTAAAAGGCCGACCAGCGCATGTCCCATTTGCCAAATTCCCATTCCGGCAAAAGAGCCAGACCTGCGTCAAAACTGCCCGTGCCCAACGGCATTTCAGTAGCCTTTAAATTCCCATCATCAGCCTTACCAGTAGGAGATTTCGTAAAGAGTAATCCGGAAATCAAGAAACTATGCGGTTTATTCACGTAAAATTTGTACAGCAAGGCGCCGACTACATCACCTAAACCATCACCGGTTATTTCAATTTTAGGTGTGGATAAACGCTTGTGCGCATAAGGAATATTGAGGATAGCCGTTAAACGATTTAAAATTCCGTAACGAATTTTTATGGTGTAGGAATTGGATGTGAAATCCGTACCATCCGGTAAATCCATCATTTTTCCGGTCTTACTGTTTAACATTTGAGTAAAATGCGGGAACACCGCATACCCCCGAAAAATCCAGTGCCCCTGGGGCAGGGTTTTAGCCGGAATGCCGTAAATAGGCGGACGCGGCGTTAATTTCATGCTTTGTGCGGATGAAAAAGAGAAAATAAGACTAACCATTAAAACGCTTAACAAGGTTTTCGGGCGCATAACCAACTCCTTTCAATAAAAATTTTCTTCATTCAAAGTTCCTTAGTCTATTTAAATATGCGCATATAAACATATAAAAAGTCAAAAAAATTATTCCCTTCAGGGCCATTGTCTTGCTTCTGCGCTGTGCGGATAGCGCTCTTTAATTTGCGTCATTACAGCTATGAATTTTTTGTTGTCCCAGGTTTGTAAATATTCGATCATACCAATTCTGAAAAGAAGCGTAGCCGCTCTGGGATTATCAGGAAACAAATTTAAGCCTTCCTCTAAATGGGCTTTGGCTTCATCATATTTACCTTTTGGAACTAAGTATTCGCTCAGGGCCAGACGTAAAACAACTCTGAAATCTTCGGCGTTTCGAAAACCGGCAATTGAAAAATATGGTTTTCCCTTGTAATCCAGAACGTAAAAAGAAGGCGTCCAGACAGCAGAATATTGGGCGCGAATCCGGCGATCTTGCAAAATGTCCAGACCCAAGGGCACAAACCAGGAGAATAATTCCTGCTGTACCAATGCATCGGGATAGGTTTCAGCGTACAATTTTTTGCAACCGGAACATGGATTACGATGAAACTGCAGGAAAACAGGCTTTCTACTTTTTTGAGCCATTTGTTTTGCTGCTTCAAAATCAAATTGCCACTGATCCCAGAATTTTTCTCTCATTTTTGTTTTCCTTCATTACTATTTTCGGATAGCGCAAAACCAATAACACATTTTCCGCCTTCCCTTTTAGCTAGCCGTTGATTCAATCGCTCAATATCATCTTTATATTTCCCTTTAAAATGTTTTCGAATGACTTTGATTAAATCTTTGCTGCACTCTGTCGTATCTTCTAGTAAACGGTAATAGATCCAGGTGCCTTCGCGTTCACTGCCTACCAGCCCGACATTTTTTAGCACCGTTAAATGACGCGATACTTGATATTGAGGAACCAGCAGTGCATCGGTCAATTCGCAAACACAAATTCGTTCCCGGCTCTGGGCGAATAGATTAACCAATCTTAATCGTGTTTCATCTCCTAAGGCTTTAAAAACTCGTAAAAAATCCATTATTTTACCCTTTTTAAACATGTGTATATGCGCATATAATATAAGACTTTCAAATATTTTTGTCAAGATTATTTGAAACAAGAAGGGGAGAATTCCCCTTCTTGTTCATTTTGCTTTTCCGCTGAGATCATCAATTCGTCTCTGAACGGCCTTTATT
>JAGHBR010000298.1 GCA_021160885.1 Caldisericaceae bacterium | reverse complement strand
CTGAAAATTTGTTTTAGAAATTTTTAACTTTGCTTTTTATGTTTAGAAGTTCTATAACTATTAGCTTATTTTTTATTATCGCTCAATTCGAATTTCTGATTCTTTATCGATTTCAATTTTTAACCATAGTAGTAAATCTTTATTATTCAAAATTGTGCTTTTGTAATTGTTAAAATTTTGCTTATTATTATCCACATAAATAGCTTCCGGGAATACTTTTCCCCAACCAATGACATGAATGACAGGGTTAATTAAACCGGAACCGGCCTTGTTGGGAGTAAATTTAAAACTCAATACAGGAATATCAGCTTGCGCAATAAATATAACCGATTTGCCTCTGCGGTCAACTTTCTCAAATTCAGCTCCTTTACTAATATTAGTTATTTTACCCGGGTTTAACCATGAAATTGTGCGCACTCGAATGTCGTTATCTGAATTTTTTTCTGCTGCGCCTACCAGCATTACCCAATCACGGTATTTTCGTCCTCTTTCATCAATTTTGAAGTTATCTGTCCATTCAATACCATCGTGAATATCAATACTTACTAAACATGCATGAGCAACTTCTGCTTTCCATAGTCCGGTTGATCCATTTGGCCCAGTATATGGTCTCTTTTGCACCGGCCAATGGATTAATATTTGATCTGTATTGTGCCATGTATTTTGATATTCCAATTTGTAACCAGAATAGGTATCAGGAAATCTGGGATCGGCTGAAAACACCCCGTAGAAGTCAGGCTCGTTCTTAAAATGAACAACAAATATTTGCTGTTTCCAATTGTTAATCTCGGAATCAAAATCGAACTTTGGCCCGGGATGTGTAACTATTTTTCTACCCTGCAAATTAAAAAGCGTAAGCGCCGGAGAATCGAAATGATCGACAGTGTTGGAAGATGACCCTGCAATGCCGATCAATTCGGCCACTTCATGGGATTCACGAAATTCCGTATCTAATTTTGGGAAGTAACGAATGTAGCGTGTGCCACTCCCATCAGGGTAAAACGTCCAGTATTCATCAACTTCCGGAAGGTGGGTTCCCTCATTATCCATGGGTACTTTATATTGAGGATTACAAAGCACATAATGCCAGCGAATAACTTTACGCACCGGATTGTCTTCTAAAATTTTTACATTACTCCAACGCAGCAGTCTGTCAGACATCGGTTCATGACAGCCAAGATTCCCGCCGCCCCAGGTCTCTACAAACTCATAAGTAAAAAGAAGCTGGTTATTAATATGCCAGGCGGGGATATAATTCATCTCTGACCAGAAAACAAATTTTATATCTTTATTATGAAATTTAAAATTATCATCAAAACTTACAACAACAGCATCACCGAAAAATCCAGACCAATTGTATTCTCTCCTGGCTGCTTTAAATCCTGTTTTCCTATCATCCTGGTCAGCAATAGGTTTTCTCTCTACAGAAACTCCGTTAAAAATGGCTTTCCCTTTTTTATTGACCAAAAGAGCAAGATAGTATTTTTGATCGGTACTACCCCAGGTCCGCGAAGGCGCAAGTTCCATCCAACCTTCCGCTTCTTTACCATGAATAACTTTCTTGACTGAATAGTAGTAATGAAAAAATCCAGCGGCTGAATCAAAGAAAATTCTCAATTTTCCCGAAGTACCTGTAAAGGGAACAGAATATTCTTTGCCTGTTAAAACATGCTCGTAATCGTCGTTGTTAAATCTCTTTTTACCACTGGCGATTACTTTCAACAACTGCCCAGTATTGTCCAGAACGTTATTTCTACCGTTTTGTCTGTCAATTACACGAACGACAGAAATCCCATCTTTATTTGTTTCAACTTGAATGCCAGTAAAATTGTCGAGATCAGGCCGGCCGTTTTTATCGAAAAATAGAAGCAGGTTAATGTTGTCGTCAGAACTGAACTGGGCTTCAGTTAAAATATGCCCTGCAAACGGTGTAGTATTGTACAAACCATAAAAACCATCATTGGTCAATTTTAATTCCAAATTATTTTTATTAAAATCAAATGAGCCACCGGAATTTCCTTTAAGGTATATTTCCTTCCATTCTCCCTTTGTAAAATCAAAAGTATTCGATTTAATAAAATTTTGTGACTTTTCAGCACATGACAGAGAGAGAATAATCATTATTGAAAAAAACAAAATAAATCTTTTATACATCACTTTATTTAATCCTTTGAATAAATTTTTTCCCAAAATATTCACGATTAAATGATTCAAAACTACCTTGTATAATTACTTAAAATTATTACGGAGCAAGTATTTTAAAATTGGTACTTTTAATCAGCTACCAACAAAAAGCCTTTTAATGAATGAATTGTTTTTTGAAAAATCTGGTTGCCAACTTGATCGCTCTATCATTGCCCTCATAAAATCCATGATCTTCATCAGGAATCCATTTAAGCTCAGCATGGACGCCATACGCTTTGTATTTATCGTAAAGATCCTGAGAATTTTGAGAGTCAACTGTTTTATCTGCGGTTCCATGAATTAAAAGAATGGGGGCCGACTGAGCTGAAACATGTTCATATGGTGAAATTAATTTTAGTTCATCGGCAGAAATTCCCATCTCTTTTCTAATCCAGTCATTTTTTTCTGAATTAAAGACAGGGGTAGCAATACCGACGGCAGCCTGAATTTCACTGGATATTCCTGGATTTCCACCATTTCCTTCCAGTTCAGGCAAATTTGGGGTAGTAGCTAACAGAGCAACCAGATGAGCTCCGGCCGAAGCGCCTAAAGCTCCAATTCTATTGGCATCTATCCCATATTTGCCGGCATTTGCTCTTACCCACCTTACCGCTGCTTTACAATCGTGAACGCAATCAATAATTTTTACTGCCGGCAACTTACGGTAATCGATTGTCACAGCGGCAAACCCATTTGCTGCCAGATATTTGGCAAAGGGTTCGAACCATATCCGCCTGTTTACATGCCATCCTCCGCCATGAATGCATATTATGCAAGGAACTGGTTTATCAATGGGATGTTTGGGGAGAAATAAATCCAGTTTTAATTTTTTATTAGGATATTGAGCAAAAACCAGATTTCTATGCTCAATGGCCCTATCAGTTGAATATTCAAAAATTGGTTTATTAGCATACATTTCATAACTTAAAATAGTCAAAACCTTTTCCCATTCATTTTCGCAATTTTCTTTCAACAAATGATTTGATTTACAAAACTCAATGAACGGTTCAATAAATTTCTCTAGGTCTTCTTTACATCTCATAATCTGAAAAAAGAATTTCCGTCTCTCTTTAAGATATCTTTCATTGACATCAGAAATGCATTTTTTCTCAGTGGCAAAAAATCCAATGTAAGGTTCTTCCTCCTGGAGTCTTTTGATGAATTCATTATAAACAGAATGTTTTTGACATGTAAAGAAAAGGAGAGAAAATAACATCAAAGACAAAATTTTACCAATCATTACTCTCATAACATCTAATAAATTCATAATTTTTAAAAATTTAGTTAACTTATCCAATTCCCAGTTTTTTTTGTATTTGTT
>JAGHBR010000337.1 GCA_021160885.1 Caldisericaceae bacterium | reverse complement strand
CTTTTGGTTTTTTTTACAATTGAGCTTGCAAAACCATTTTTACTGGGCAGAACAGTCTTTCGAAAAAATTTATGGATGGTTGCCAGATGATCACAAGCCATATTTTCGTTTGTTGTTTCAGCTATGGCGCTTTACTTACCTTGAACTGGAGCAGGGGGGGCGTTGTGCAGTGGTAAAAATGTTGGCCCATCACCAGGCGGTTTCTTTTGGCCGTTTGCAAATAGCTTACCATCGTTTTGGGAAAAGTATTTTTTCTGTTTTTTCAGATATTTTCCAGGATCTGAAGGTAAAACTTGACAAACAGGTGCAATGGCATTTTGAACCGAAACAAAATTTGTTAACCATTCAACCGGTGTTAATCAAACCGCCGTTAATAGATCCTGTGTTTAATTTTACGCAAATTCAAATCGACCATTTTAGAATCAAGTTGCCTTTAATCTGGGAGCAATTTACCCTCCAGGTGAATGGAATTCGTTTAAAATGGATTCGTAAGAAAAAACGGTTTCAACTCAGCATAAAAATTCCCAAACAGTTCAAAGGCCAGGTCTCGGTGGATCAACTACCGGTAAACTGTGACAATGTTTACACCAAATATTATTTTCCAATTCCGGTTAAAAAAACGGAGTGGCACGTGAGCCTGAACGATGACAGAGGCGTACGGCTGCAAAAACCACAGGCTATCAGCAATTCGCTGCATGTAAGCGGAACTGCTCTGGATGTGCGTGGTATTTTGCACGATACATTTAATTTTAAGTTGGAAAATTCAAAAAGGAACCGGCAGGTAATTGGCCAAAAGCCAGAAATGAATCCGCTTTTTATCAACAAACGTCTGTTAAAATTCGATTTAACTGCCAGGCGCTGTCAGCCGTTTACCGGGCAAATCGAGGATTTTGATTTGTTCTTAAAGAATTTTTTTAACACACCGGCGGCTCGCTTAATTCATCAGCTAATGATATGGACCTTTGAACATAATGATGTAGATCAGCTAAAAAGAACGTTCCTTGATATTCTGGGCTTTATACCAAAAATAATTGGAACTTCACCTGAAAAATTTAATCCAACAGCTGAAACATTAAATTTGTTGATCAGTTTAAATGCGATGGAGGAAGTGGTTGGGAATTACCAAAATTTTAAGGTAATGCAGAGGAAGAATTATTCAAGGGCGAAATATCTTTGGATAAACAAAAATCAATTAAAAAAGAATTTGATCAATTTCTATTTTATGCAAAAAATTGAAAAAATTTGATTTGATTTTGTAGGGTTGGTTTGATAAATTAAATGCTCGTTAATAACAGGGCCCATAGCTCAGTTGGTTAGAGCGGCCGACTCATAATCGGCTGGTCCGGGGTTCGAGTCCCTGTGGGCCCACAAAAATGAAAAACTTAGGGTAATTGATGAAAGGAATTCCACAAGAATTTCAGCAATCGCGCGAAAATTTAACTTTCATTTTGAAAAGTGCATTCACGCCTAACGTGGATGCACTTTTTTTTATATAAATCAAGGAGGTATTAAAATTGCAAAAAACATTATATGCTCTGGTCGAATTACAGGAGATTGATAATCGCCTGGATGAATTGAAGGCGGAACGGGGTGATTTGCCACTGATTGTAGAGGAATTGGAAAATAAATATAATCAGAAAAAAGAGCTGCTGAATGAAAAGAACCAGGCCCTGAAAGACGCCAAAGTAAAACAAAAAGAGCTGGAATTACTGATCGAAGAAGCGAAAACAAAATTGTCAGAATTTGAAGAGAAGCTGTACCAGGTAAAAACCAATCGCGAATACGATGCGATTATGGCCGAGACCGATTCTACCAAAGAAAAATTAGAAACAAGTGAAGAAGAACTGTTAACAATCCACGAAACCATTGAAAAGCTTGAAGAAGAGATTAAGCAATTAGATGAAGAACTGGAAAAAATTGGCGCGGAATTAGAAGAAAACAGAGTAGAGTTAGAAAAAAAGTTAACCGCCACCGCCGAAGAAGAAAACCTGCTTAATCACGAACGGGAAATTATTATTAACAAAACGGATCCGGAAATTATTAAAACCTATGAGTTGGTGCGTAGTGCGCGTGATGGGCAGGGAATTGCCCGTGTAGAAAATGGCGTTTGCGGCGGTTGTTTTTCGTACATTCCACCACAGAAGATTGTAGAAGTGCGCAAAATGGAAAAAATTTACACTTGTGAATTCTGTGGGCGGATCCTGGTTTACATTGAAGAGTAAAATAAAAAAAGGATAAATGGGTCCGGATAAACCGGGTAGCCACTCCGGGGAATTGCCCGGGGAGGAAAGTCCGAACATCAAAGGGCAGGATTCCCTGAGAAATCAGGGGCGGCTTTTGGCCGACGGAGAGTGTCACAGAAAAAATACCGTCCCGCTTTGGCGGGATAAGGGTGAAAAGGTGAGGTAAGAGCTTACCACTCCGTTCCATCAGGAATGCCCGTGTGGTACCAAAGGCGGAGGTAGGACAAACCCAATCTGATGCAAGACCAAATAAAGAAGGATCCCGTTTTTAACGGGGGCGTACGGCCCGGTACGCGTCCCGAGTTTCTCGGGACATACTTCAGGGTAGGTTGCTTAAATCAATCGGTAACGGTTGATTAAGAGAAATGGCTACCGTCCCGCTCTGGCGGGATACAGAATTCGGCTTACAGGTTTGTCCGGACCTATTTAAAACTAAAATGATTTATCAGTGGATTCTTCCTCCGGAAATCAGGGCCGAACAAATTGCTAAAATTTCAAAAAAATTTAATATTCCGCCTGTAATTGCCAAAATTCTCATTCAACGCGGTATTGACACTCCGGAAAAAGTAAAGAAATTTTACGACCTAAGCCTCAATAATTTGTATGACCCCTTTTTGTTGCCCGGCATGGATGTGGCAGTAGAGCGCATTATTCGTGCCCTGCGCGAGGGAGAAAATATCCTGATTTACGGTGATTACGATGTTGATGGGGTAACCAGCGTTTCCATCCTTTACGACGGTCTTTTTTACCTGGGCGGCAAAGTCTCCTTTTTTATTCCCAGCAGATTTAGAGAAGGATACGGTGTTTCCGTTGAAGGCATTAAGGTGGCTAAAGAGAAGGGAGCGTCGTTAATCATAACCGTGGATTGCGGAATTACTGCTGTGGATGAAGTGGAATTTGCCCGCGAACTGGGCATGGACGTGATTGTTTGTGACCACCATGAGCCAGGTGAAGCCATCCCTCAGGCGGTGGCTGTGCTCAATCCCAAATTGCCCGGAAATCCGTACCCTTTTAAAGAATTAGCTGGCTGTGGGGTAGCCTTTAAATTGTTGCAGGCCCTGGCCCAAAAATTAAAAATTGACCCCAATTTCCCAAATCAGTATCTGGACCTGGTTGCCATTGGCACAGCAGCAGATATTGTTCAGCTTTTGGATGAAAACCGCATTTTTATGTACCAGGGACTGAAAATGATTAATCAAAAACCCCGGCCAGGGTTAATGGCTTTGTTGGAAACCAGCGGCTTGCTCGGCCGTCCGTTATCGGTTAATGCTATTGTTTTTGTACTGGCGCCTCGTCTGAACGCAGTGGGGAGAATGTCCAATGCTAAAAAAGCGGTGCATCTTTTAACCACGCGCAGTTTTCAGCAAGGCAGAAATATCGCCCGCGTTCTTGAATACGAAAATCGAAATCGCAAAGATATTGATGAAATTACTTTCGAAGAAGCTCTTGAAATCATCCATAACGAAATTGATCTCGATTCCAAACGCGTGCTGGTACTGGCGAAAAAAAACTGGCATGCCGGGGTCATTGGCATTGTGGCCTCACGTATTATGGAAAAGTTCAATCGTCCGACCATTTTAATTTCCATTCAGGAGGGAATTGGCAAAGGCTCGGCCCGCTCCATGGGTAATTTTGATATTTACGAAGGTTTTAAAAAACTAAAACATCTGTTTATTAATTTCGGCGGCCACAAATTTGCCGCTGGTTTGACCATTGCTGAAGAAAATATTTCCATTTTAGATCGGGAAATCAATATGCTTTCTGAAGAAGAATTAGACATTGAACAGTTAATTCCCAAATTAAAAATTGATGCCGAGCTAACCTTTGACCAATTAAATGCGCGTTTCTTTTCCGCCTTACAGGATATGGCGCCTTTTGGCCCGGGCAACATGCGTCCGGTTTTTGTTTCTTATGACCTGAAACCTTATGGTTTAGTCAGCGTTGTAGGACATAACCATTTAAAGGCCAAGTTTAAACAAAATTCGATTGTTTTAGATGCAATCGGTTACAATCTTGGTCATTTAATCGATTTAGTTAACCAACCCCACGGGCAAATAAATTGTGCCTATGTGTTGGAAGAAAATCGTTGGAATGGTAAAACAGCGATTCAAATGCGTTTAAAGGATATTGAGGTAAAATAAAATGGAAGAAGAGAAAACATTTAATCAGCTTCTTGAAGAACTAAAACAGTTAAGAGAAGAAAAAGGAATTACATTACAACAAATTTCTGAAAAAACAAAGATTAAACTCAAATTATTACAGGAATTAGAAGAGGGCAATCTAAATAAATTACCCAAAGTTTACGACCTGTACATTTTTAAGACATATTTAGAATACATCGGGGCTGAGGATATTCCGGCATTGATCAACCGCTTTAATCGCGAAACCGGACG